>NZ_VWWG01000287.1:0-3964 GCF_011753085.1 Burkholderia sp. Tr-862 | reverse complement strand
GCTCGACGTCGCTGCGTTGCTGCAGCGCGCGTACCCGGCCTGACGACTGCACGCGCATCCGCCACGCCTGCCCAGCCAGGAGCCCCGATGAACCTCGTCGCCGCCCTCGACCGCGCCGCCCGCGCGACGCCCGACAAGCCGTTCCTGATCCACGACGACACGACGATCACCTACGCCGCGGCACGCGAGCGCTCGCACCGCGCGGCGGCCGTGCTGAGCGCGCTCGGCATCGCGGCCGGCGACCGGGTCGCCGCGATGTGCCTGAACACGCCCGCGTTCGTCGACCTGATGTTCGGCACGTGGCGGCTCGGCGCCGCGTTCGTGCCGATCAACCACAAGTTGCAGGCGCCGGAAGTCGACTACCTGCTCGAGCACAGCCGCAGCAAGGTGATCCTGTTCGACGCGGCGCTCGCGCCGGTGCTGGCGCGCGTGATCCATCCGGCGCGGCGGCTCGTCACCGAAGGCGATGCCGCCGGCGTGCCGAACTTCGACGCAATGCGCGCGGCGATGGACGGCGTCGCGGGCATCGAGCCGGCCGACGGCGACATCGCGCAGATCCTCTACACGTCCGGCACGACCGGCCGCCCGAAAGGCTGCGTGCACAGCCACCGCACGGTGACGTTCGCGGCGATGTCGGCGGCGCTCGCGACCGGCATCGGCCGCAACGAACGCACGCTGATGGCGATGCCGATCTGGCACGCGTCGCCGCTGAACAACTGGTTCGGCGGCACGCTGTACGCGGGCGGCACCATCGTGCTGCTGCGCGAATATCATCCGTGGCGCTTCCTGCAGACGGTCGAGCATGAACGCGTGACGCTGTATTTCGGCGCGCCGGTGTCGTACACGCTGCCGCTCGACACGATCGACGGCTTCGCGGCATTCGACCTGTCGAGCGTGCGCGCGTGGCTGTACGGCGGCGGCCCGATCGGCACCGCGCAGGCCGAGCGGCTCGCGCGTGCGTATCGCAGCAATGCGTTCTTCCAGGTATACGGGATGACCGAAACGGGGCCGGCCGGCACCACGCTGTATCCGGACGAGCAGATCGCGAAGGCCGGCTCGATCGGCCGCCAGGGCGGCCCCGGCGTCGACCTGCGGGTCGTGCGGATCGACGGCGTCGACGCGCAGGCGGGCGACACAGGCGAGATCTGGCTGAAGGCCGACAGCATGATGCTCGGCTATCTCGACGACGCGGCCGCGACGCGCGCCGCGTTCGCGCCGGACGGCTGGTACCGCACCGGCGACATCGCGCGAATCGATCAGGATGGCTACCTGTTCATCGTCGACCGGCTGAAGGACATGATCGTGACGGGCGGCGAGAACGTCTATTCGAAGGAAGTCGAGGACGTGCTCGGCGCGCATCCGGGAATCGTGGAAGCCGCCGTCGTCGGCGTCCCGCATCCGGACTGGGGCGAGACGGTCGTCGCGCATGTCGTGCTGCGTGCGGGCACCGCGCCCGATGCGGATGCGCTGCGTGCGTTCTGCGGCGAGCGGCTCGCCGCGTACAAGATCCCGCGCGAATTCGTGTTCGTGCAGGCGCTGCCGCGCACACCGACGGGGAAGGTGCAGAAGTTCTTGTTGCGCACGCGGCGCTCGGACTGAGTATCCAGGATCGGGCCAGCGTACTTACAACTCACGCACACATATTCCCCTTGCGAAACCATCTTTCATCAAAGTGGGATACGGCATTCCCGCATGCGCGGTCAATGCAATAGGTGGAATGGAACAAGTAATAGAAGTTACCGCTACCGACTCATATTCGTCCGATTGATCGACGTTTCTTATCTGGAATACCGTCTCTAGGCAGGTCATTCCATTTACTCAGACAGGGAAGCCGGATCAAGCAATCAACAATGTCGACAGTATTGCAGGATACGTAATTTACAATGCTTAAATTTCTTCTTGGCCTATGCCTCCTCACTTCCAGCCCGGCATTTGCATGCATCGCCGGCGAAAATTTCGACATCTACTTTTGGCCAGATAGCTCGCACATATCGAACTCCGAAATCGCTCGCATTGCAAAATGGGCAGACGAGCAAAAAATCAATTACGCAAATCACGTCACCAAAGAAACAACACTGATTAGCGGCCATGCCGACGAAGGAGAACAGAGGGCACTGTCCCTTGCACAATCGCGAATGCAAACCGCGTATGCGCTGTTGGAGCAACTAGGTTTTCTACGCGGAACTATTAAGACGAGCGCTCGCGTCTATTCGCATGGCGACGTGGATAATGGGCGGCGTGTGGAAATTTCCTTCCTGCCCGATTGCCCTAACAAGTGCTGTGATGGTAAGTAACCTCACACTGCCGCCAGTCACATCGATGAGGCATTGACGTACACAGGCGGCGCGCCTGCCGGTACATGCCCACTCCGCATGATCCCGCAACGCACCGCTGAACCATCGCCGACACGATTCAGATTCGCTACGTGGCCGTGACCATCAAAGAAAAAGCCACCGGACCTGACGGCCCGGTGGCTTTCTCGCATGAGGCGCGCGCTGACGCGTTGCGGGGGCACCCGTCACCGCCGCCCGCGCCTCACGTCGTGCTTACTTGCCGCCGATGCTCTTCAGCGGCTTCCACTCGCCCTTCTCGACCTTGTACATCGTGATGCCGCCGTTCTTCAGGTCGCCCTTCGCGTCGTACGCAACGTGGGTCGACGTGACGCCGGCCATGTCGGTCTTCGCGAGCACCGGCAGGTACTTCGCCGGATCGGTCGAATCGGCCTTCTTCATCGCGTTCAGCATCGCCATCGCGCCGTCGTAGGCGTACGGCGAGTAGGTCTGCACGTCTTCGCCGAAGCGCTTCTTGTACTTCTCGGCGTACGACTTGCCGCCCGGCATTTCGTCGAGCGGGAGGCCTGCCAGCGACGCAATCGTGCCTTCGGCCGCGTTGCCCGCGATCTTCAGGAACGTCGGCGTCTTCACCATTTCGCCGCTCATCAGCGGTGCGGTCATGCCGAGCGCCTTCATCTGCTTGACCATCGGCGCTGCCTGCGAATCCGCGCCACCGTAGTAGACGAGGTCCGGCTTCGCCGCCTTCAGCTTGGTCAGGATCGCCTTGAAGTCGACGGCCTTGTCGTTCGTGAACTCACGGTCGACGATCGTCGCGCCGCCAGCCTTCGCGGCCTTCTCGAACTGGTCGGCGAGACCCTGGCCGTAGGCCGTGCGGTCGTCGACGATCGCGATCTTCTTCATGCCGAGATCCTTCGACGCGAACGTGCCCGCCACCGAGCCCTGCTGCGTGTCGGACGTCATCATGCGGAAGGTCGTCTTGTAACCCTGCTGCGTGTATTCCGGCGCCGTTGCCATCGCGATTTCCGGAATGCCGGCGTTCGCGTAGATGCGCGAGGCCGGGATCGTCGTGCCCGAGTTGAAGTGGCCGAGCATGCCCTTGATGCCGTCGTCGACGAGCTTCTGCGCAACCGTCGTGCCGGTGCGCGGGTCAGCCTGGTCGTCCTGCGTCTCGAGCATGAACTTCACCGGCTTGCCGCCGATCTTCGGGTTCGTCGCGTTGAAGTCTTCCAGCGCGAGCGCGATCCCGTTCTGCATATCCTTGCCGTAGTGAGCCTGGGCGCCCGTCATCGGCCCTGCGTAACCGATCTTCACGTCGTCCGCATGGGCCGTCCCCGCCAGCGACATGACAGCGACGAACGTCGCGCCTGCCACCTTTTTCATCGTGTGTTGCATAGCATCTCCTTGGTACCAGGGTAAATGGAGCGGCTTCGGGATCGCCTTGCCGCTTCCTTTGTTTGATCCGAACGGCAAGGATGGTCAGCCGATCGTCATCAAATTTGCATTGCCGCCCGCCGCGGCCGTATTCACGCTGACCGAGCGCTCGGTCAGCAGTCGCTCGAGCGCGTAGTCTTCCGCGTCGCCGTTCTCGAACGCGCCCGCCGACACGCCCTGCACCGATACGATCGGGCCCGGGCGCTGCGCGACGTCCTTCACGAGCGTCTGCAGTTCGA
>NZ_VWWG01000286.1:0-4148 GCF_011753085.1 Burkholderia sp. Tr-862 | reverse complement strand
GCGAACCCGGCCGCACCGGCACCGGCCGCGCAGCCGAACCGCTCGCGCTGGCTCGGGCCGATCGCCGGTCTCGCGGCCGGCCTCGGCATCGCGGCGCTGCTGTCGCACTTCGGCCTGGGCGGCGCGTTCGCGAGCATGATGGCGAACGTCATCGTGATCGCACTGCTCGCGATGGTCGGCATCTGGCTGGTCCGCAGGTTCATGAACCGCCGCCGTTCGCAGGAGCCGGCGTATTCGGTCGGCGGCTCGGCCTCGTCGTCAGGTAGCTACTCGCAAAGCCCGTCGTTCCAGCAGGGCAGCACCGGCAACAACTATGCGGGCAGCGGCAGCAGCTATGCGAACGAAGCGCAGGGCGTGTTCGGCGGCGGTGCAGCGGCTGCCGGTGCGGCGGGCGCGATGGCGGCCGCACCGCTGCAGGTGCCGGCCGGCTTCGACACCGAAGCGTTCCTGCGTAGCGCGAAGGTCTACTTCGTGCGCCTGCAGGCGGCATGGGACCAGGGCAACCTGGCCGACATCCGCGAGTTCACGACGCCGGAAATGTTCGCCGAGATCAAGATCGATCTCGATTCGCGCGGCAACGACGCGAACCAGACCGATGTCGTGCAGCTCGACGCGGAACTGGTCGCGATCGAGGATCGCGGCATCGAGCAGTCGGCGAGCGTGCGCTTCCACGGGCTGATCCGCGAGTCGGCGAATGCGCCGGCCGCGCCGCTCGACGAGGTGTGGAACCTGTCGAAGTCGGGCAGCCAGGGCTGGCTGCTCGCGGGTATCCAGCAGATCAACACGCACTGAGCGTGACCGGCGGCCGGCTTGCCGGCTGCCCGGGCGACGGTCACCGCACTGCGACCGCTTGCCGCCCGGGTGTGCGGTTGGCCGCGGTCTGCCGACGATCCGACGTTACAATAGAAACCCGCGTAGGCGCCCGGCCTGCGCGGGTTTTTCTTTCCCAGCCCGATGACCTTTGCCGCCAAGCCTTTTGCTGCTGCTGTCAATCACCTGCTCGCGCGCGAATCGTGGGCGCGCGACCGCCTGATCCCCTACGCGGGCAAGACCGCCCGGCTCGACGTGCCGCCCGTCACGCTCACGCTGCTCGTGCAGCCCGACGGTTATCTGTCCGCGGTGGACGCGCACGATGCGCAACACGTCGACGTGTCGATCGCGCTCGCGGGTGACACGGTCGGCGCATTCCTGCAGGGCGGCCAACCCGCCGTGATGAAGCACGTGAAGATCGAGGGCGACGCGGAGTTCGCGACCCAGATCGCGAAGCTGGCCGAGCACCTGCGCTGGGAACCTGAAGAAGATCTCGCGAAGCTGGTCGGCGACGCGGCGGCGCACCGGATCGCGACGCTCGTGCGCGACGCCGGCGCGCGTGCGCGCCGCACCGGCCGCAACGTGCTCGATTCCGTCGCCGAGTACTGGCTCGACGAGAACCCGCAAGTCGTTCGGCGCACGGTGCTCGGCGGCTTCGACGCCGAACTGGCGCGTGCGCGCGATGCGCTCGCGCGGGTCGAAAAACGGATCGAGCGACTCGAACAAAAAATCGGCGCGCGCACGGGTTCCGGCCCGCGCGGCGCGCACTGAGGGCCGCAGGGCATGCGCATTTTCCGTTTCATCAAGATTGTCTACACCGTCATCCGCTTCGGCCTCGACGAAGTGATGCTGTCCCGGATCGACGACCGGCGCGTGAAGCTGCTGCTGCGGATCACGACGATCGGCCGCCGCTATTCCGATCCGCCCGCCGTGCGGCTGCGTCACGCGCTCGAAAGCCTCGGCCCGATCTTCGTGAAGTTCGGCCAGGTGCTGTCGACGCGCCGCGACCTGCTGTCGGTCGATTTCGCGAACGAACTCGCGAAGCTGCAGGACCAGGTGCCGCCGTTCGATTCGGCTGTCGCGATCGCGATCATCGAGAAGTCGCTCGGCGCGCCGGTCGACGAGCTGTTCGACGAATTCGAGCGCGAGCCGATCGCGAGCGCGTCGATCGCTCAGGTGCATTTCGCGAAGTTGAAGCAGGGCGTGCACGCGGGCAAGGCCGTCGCGGTCAAGGTGCTGCGCCCGAACATGCTGCCGGTGATCGATTCCGACCTCGCGCTGATGCGCGACATCGCGACGTGGACCGAGCGCATGTGGGCCGACGGCCGGCGCCTGAAGCCGCGCGAAGTCGTCGCCGAATTCGACAAGTACCTGCACGACGAGCTCGACCTGATGCGCGAGGCCGCGAACGGCAGCCAGCTGCGCCGCAACTTCGCGGGCCTCGACCTGCTGCTCGTGCCCGAGATGTTCTGGGATTTCTCGACGTCGCAGGTGCTCGTGATGGAGCGCATGACCGGCGTGCCGATCAGCCAGGTCGAGACGCTGCGCACCGCGGGCGTCGACATCAAGAAGCTCGCGCGCGAAGGCGTCGAGATCTTCTTCACGCAGGTGTTCCGCGACGGTTTCTTCCATGCGGACATGCACCCGGGCAACATCCAGGTGAGTCTCGACCCGAAGACTTTCGGCCGCTATATCGCGCTCGATTTCGGGATCGTCGGCGCGTTGTCGGATTTCGACAAGAACTACCTCGCGCAGAACTTCCTCGCGTTCTTCAAGCGCGATTACCACCGCGTCGCGACGCTGCACCTCGAATCGGGCTGGGTGCCGCCCGAGACGCGCGTCGAGGAACTCGAAAGCGCGATCCGCGCGGTGTGCGAGCCGTATTTCGACCGCGCGCTGAAGGACATCTCGCTCGGCCAGGTGCTGATGCGCCTGTTCTCGACGTCGCGCCGCTTCAACGTCGAGATCCAGCCGCAGCTCGTGCTGCTGCAGAAGACGATGCTGAACGTCGAGGGGCTCGGCCGCTCGCTCGACCCCGAACTCGACCTGTGGAAGACCGCGAAGCCGTATCTCGAGCGCTGGATGACCGAGCAGATCGGCCTGCGCGGCTGGTACGAGCGCTTCAAGGTCGAGGCGCCGCAGTGGAGCAAGACGCTGCCGCAACTGCCGCGCCTGATCCACCACGCGATGGCGGCGCGCCACGATGCGCCGCGTGCGGCGAGCGAGGACTTGATGCGTCAGGTCCTCGTCGAGCAGAAACGTACCAACCGGCTGTTGCAGGCATTGCTGATCTTCGGTCTGGCCGTCGGCGTCGGGGCGCTCGTCGCGCGCGTGCTGCTCGCGCTCGCGTACGGCGCGTGACCGAAAGGAGCCGTGCGATGTCCGAACCGAAGCAACCGTCCGCGCCGGGCGCCGCCGATTTCGCGACGCGCGACCCGGGCGACGCATCGTTCTGGGACGAGCGTTTCGCGCGCGGCGTGACGCCGTGGGAATTCGGCGGCGTGCCGGAAGGGTTTCGCGCGTTTGCGCAGCGGCTCGGGCCGTGCGCGGTGCTGATTCCCGGCTGCGGCAGTGCGCAGGAGGCCGGCTGGCTCGCGCAGGCCGGCTGGCCCGTGCGCGCGATCGATTTCGCCGCGCAGGCGGTGGCGGCCGCGAAGGCGCAGCTCGGCGCGCATGCGGACGTCGTCGAGCAGGCCGATTTCTTCGTGTACCGGCCGCCGTTCGACGTGCAGTGGGTGTACGAGCGCGCATTCCTGTGCGCGCTGCCGCCGAGCTTGCGCGCCGGCTATGCGGCGCGGATGGCCGAACTGCTGCCCGCCGGCGCGTTGCTGGCCGGTTATTTCTTCGTGGCGAAGAAACCGAAGGGCCCGCCGTTCGGCATCGAGCGCGCCGAACTCGATGCGCTGCTCGCGCCGCACTTCGAGATGATCGAGGATCTGCCCGTGACCGATTCGCTGGCCGTGTTCGAAGGGCACGAGCGCTGGCTCACGTGGCGCCGTCGCTGAAGCCCGGGGCGTCGCGGCCGTTGCCGGAGCGCGCCGGGGTTTCGGATATAATTCAAGGTTTTGCAAGCCGTTTCCAGTTTCCGCGGGAAAAATATCATGCCGATCTACGCCTATCGATGCGAAGCGTGCGGTTTCGCCAAGGACATGCTCCAGAAGATGAGCGATGCGCCGCTGTCGCAGTGCCCCGAATGCGGGAAGGATGCTTTTCGCAAGCAGGTCACCGCCGCCGGCTTCCAGTTGAAGGGCTCCGGCTGGTATGTCACCGATTTCCGTGGTGGCTCGGGCGGCACCAGCGCGCCGTCGACGGCGACGGGCGACGCAGGGGCTGCGGCA
>NZ_VWWG01000285.1:0-4399 GCF_011753085.1 Burkholderia sp. Tr-862 | reverse complement strand
TGCGCTGGGCCAGCGTGCGCACCTCGCCCGCGACGACCGCGAAGCCGCGCCCGTGCTCGCCCGCGCGCGCCGATTCGACCGCCGCGTTGAGCGCGAGGATGTTGGTCTGGAACGCGATGCCGTCGATCATCCCCGTGATCTCCGCGATCTTCTGCGAGCTCGTGTTGATCACGCCCATCATGTCGACGGCGCGGCCGACCAGTTCGCCGCCGTGCTGGGCGAGGTCCGCCGCGCTCGCGGCGAGCGTGCTCGCCTGCTGCGCGTTGTCCGCGTTCTGGCGGACCGTCGACGTCAGCTGCTCCATGCTCGCGGCCGTTTCCTCGAGCGACGCGGACTGCTGTTCGGTGCGGCTCGACAGGTCGAGGTTGCCCGCAGCGATCTCGCGCGCGGCCGTGTGGATCGCGTCGCTGCTGTCGCGCATGCCGGTGACGGTCGTCGCGAGGCCGGTCTGCATCCGCTTCATCGCCGCGAACAACTGGCCAATTTCGTTGCGGCCGGCATCGGGCACGTTCACGGTCAGGTCGTTCGACGCGATCCGGTCGAGCAGCGCGGCCGCGTTCGCGAGCGGCCGCGACACGATCGCGCGCAGCGCGAAGTGTGTCGCGGCGATCAGCGCGAGCGCCAGCGCGACACCGATGCCGACCATCGCGACGATGCGCGTGTACGCGGCGTTGTCGTCGTCGATCGTGTCTTCCGCCAGCTTATTGGCCGTGCGCTGGAATTTCTCGACATTCGCCGAATACACCTGGCCGGCGAGCGTGATTTCCTTGTCGTTGATCTCGGCATACGCGGCGGTATCGCCGTTGCGCAGCGCGTCGCTCGCGCGGGCGAGGACGCTCGCGAGATGCGTCGACGATTCGACCAGCGCCTGCTTCAGGTCGGCACCGAGGCTGCCGATCGGCGTGGTGTCCTTGAACGCCTGCGTTTCCTTCGCGGACAGATCGAACGTGCGCTGCGCGCTTTGCAATGCCGAGTCGCGCTGCGCCGGGTCGTCGTGTTCCTTCAGTGCCGAATACGCACGCACGAGCGCCGAGCGGGTACGCGTGCTGTCCTTGTACGCATCGTTGACGAGTGACGTCTGCGTTGCGATGGCATGCAGGCGTTTCGCGTTCGTGTTCGCGCTGCCGAGAGCAACGACCCCGACGATGCCGCCGACGATGATCATCGCTGCAAACGTGGCGAGCACGGCGAGCAAACTGTTTTTTACCTTCAGATCGCGCATGGTGAATCGACTCTCGAAGTTATCCCTAGTCGGTTAACGACAGCGGTTTGTTCAACTTGAGTCGATCGAACGCGATGTCGAGCCCGCATCGCACCCGTCGCGCGGATCAGTTCGTCCCGTCGTACGTGACGATCTCGACCCAGTTCGCGCCCTTGCCGACCGGATACTTGCCGATCGCGTCGAGGTGGCCGGTGTGCCGGTCGATCCGGTACACCGCGAGCGTCGGCGACAGTTGCCCGGCCGCGAGCAGATACGTGCCCGACGGATCGATCGCGAAGCCGCGCGGCTGCCGCTCGGTCGCGAACGTACCGATCCGCGCGAGCTTGCCCGACGCCGCATCGACCCGGTACGCCGCGAGCGTGCTCGACGTGCGCTCCGA
This sequence comes from Burkholderia sp. Tr-862, assembly GCF_011753085.1. Classification (NCBI taxonomy): domain Bacteria; kingdom Pseudomonadati; phylum Pseudomonadota; class Betaproteobacteria; order Burkholderiales; family Burkholderiaceae; genus Burkholderia; species Burkholderia sp. Tr-862. Next base: position 2,798 of record NZ_VWWG01000285.1, on the reverse strand, counting down.
CGCGTAGAGGAATTTTCCGTCCGGCGTCAGGTGCAGGTCCGCACCCCACGGCTTGTCGCCATGAAAATCCGGCGGCAGGATCGACACCGTCTGGATCGGCCGCGCATCGGCGCCGCCATGCGACAGCGCAAGCACGTGCAGCTTGCCGTCGAGCTCGTCGATCAGGTATGCGAACCGCCCGTTCGACGAAAACACGAAATGGCGCGGGCCCGACTTCTCCGGCAGCCGGTACGCGGGCTCGGCCGTGTCGGTCAGCGTGCCGGTCGACGCATCGAACGGCAGGCGCAGCCATGCGTCGGCGCCGAGCACTGACGCGAACGCGTAGCGGCCGTCCGGCGACTGCCGGATCGCATGCGCCATCGGGCCCGTCTTCACTGTCTGCTGCACGTCGCCGGCCACGCCGTTCTCGCCGATCCGGTTGACCGCGAGCAGGTTGCCGCCGTACGACGCCGAGAACAGGTAGCGGCCCGACGCATCGGTCGACACATACGCCATGCTGTCCGCGAGCGGCGCGCGGCCCAGCTCGATCAACCGCCCGTCGAGCGGATTGATCGCGAAGCTGACGACGCGATACGGCGTCGAGCGCAGCGCCGCGTACAGCCGGTGATGATCGGGCGACAACGCCATCGGCATCACGGTGCCGTCGACCGGCACGGTTTCGATCGCGCGCAGCGCGCCGGTCGACGTGTCGACGCCGAACACCGAGATGTCGCGACTGTCGCCGTTGGATACGTACGCATACGTCGCGGCATGCGCGAGCGATACGGCCAGCGCGAATGCGGCGGCTGCGACGGCGCGCCATGCTGTCTTGTGGTTCATGGGAATACGCTATCCGTGATACGCGATACGTGAAAAAAACCGTTGACGTGATGACGGCGCCGGACCACCTCGGTCGTCCGGCGCCGCGACAGCCAAGGCCAGGTGGTCAGAACACCGCGTGGCCGCTGATCAGGCTCGGCAGCCAGGTCGAGAAGAACGGCATATACGTGACGATGTTGATCGCACTGAAGATCGCGAGGTAGTACGGCCACGCCATCTTCGTCGTCTCGCCGATCGACACGTTGCCGATCGCGCAGCCGACGAACTGCACCGAGCCGATCGGCGGGTGCACGAGGCCGAGCGAGCAGTTCAGCAGCAGCATGATCCCGAACTGCACCGGCCCGACGCCGCACGCCATCGCGATCGGCAGGAACAGCGGCGTCGTGATCAGGATGTGCGCGGCCATGTCGACGAACGTGCCGAGGAACACCTGGATGATGTTGATGTACAGCAGCATCAGCCACGGCGCGGCGGTCGACTGCTTCAGCAGCCCTTCGATCGCATCCGGAATCTCCAGGTACGACATCTGGAAGCGCAGCATGTTCGACACGGCGATCAGCAGCAGCACGACGCCCGTCGTGCGCGCCGCATGCGACAGCGCACGGCGCAGCTTCGCGACGGTCAGCGTGCGGTACACGATCGCGGTCAGCACGAGCGAATACACGACGGCGATCGCGGCCGCTTCGGTCGCGGTGGCAATCCCCTTCGCGACGCACACGAGGATGATCGCGATCACCATCAGGCCCGGCACCGCGCCGACGAAGCTGCGCAGCACCGCATACCAGCCCGGGAACGACGGCAGCGCGGACGAACCGTCTTCACGGCGCGGATAGCCGTGACGCACCGCTTGCCAGTACGCGGCGACGAGCACGAAGCCCATCACCCACAACACCGGCAGCAGCCCGGAGAACAGCAGGTCGCCGATCGACACGCCGCTCACCTGCTGGCCGTGCAGCATCCCCGTGATCCCCTGCGCGGCGAATGCGTAGATGATCATGTTGGTCGACGTCGGCATCAGCGCGCCGGCGAGCGACGCGTGGGTCGTCACGTTGACCGCGTAAGCCGCGCTGTAGCCTTCGCGCTTCATCAGCGGAATCACCACGCCGCCCATCGCCGACGTATCGGCGGTCGGCGAGCCCGACACGCCGCCGAACAGCGTGCATGCGACCACGTTGGCCATCCCGAGGCCGCCGCGGAAATGGCCGACGGTCGCCTGCGCGAAGCGCAGGATCCGGTCCGCGATGCCGCCATGCAGCATCAGCTCGCCGGAGAAGATGAAGAACGGCACTGCGAGGAACGAGAACGCGTTCATCCCCGAGATCATCGACTGCATCGCGGTCGCGATCGGCAGCCCTTCGACCAGGTAGGTCAGCACGCAGGAAATGCCGAGCGCGAACGAGACGGGCACGCCAAGCACGAGGAAAATCAGAAAACTGACGGACAGGATCGCGAGTTCCATGGCGTTATTGTCCCGACGAAGAACGACGAAGCGCGAGCAGGTGCTCGAGCGAGAAGAGGACGATCGCGATCGCCGCGGGAATCGTGATCAGGTAGCGCACGCCTTCGGGCAGCCCGATGATCGGGATGCGGTCGCCCATCGTCTCGGCGGCCATGCTGCCGCATCCGACCATGATCGCGATCGCGAATGCGATCAGGCTCAGATGCTGGATCGCGATCACCACGGTGCGCGGGCCCGGCGACAGGCGCCGCACGAGCGAGTCGAGGCCGATATGGCCGCCGTCGCGCACCTTCATCGCCGCGCCGAACATCGCGATCACGATCACCAGCAGCAGCGCGATCGGCTCGACGAAATCGGGCGCGTTCTCGAACACGTAGCGCATCACCACCGCGTAGAACACCAGCAGCGTGAGCGCCGCGAGACACAGCGACGCGATCACGGCCAGCGCGCGGAACAGCAGGTCGTTCGCGCAGCGCAACAGCGGCGCGGCCGCGCGCGGCCGGCCCGGCGCCGCACCGTC
>NZ_VWWG01000284.1:0-4506 GCF_011753085.1 Burkholderia sp. Tr-862 | reverse complement strand
CGAGTTCGCGTTCTCCGGGCTCGGCCTGAATCCGCACTTCGGCACGCCGCGCTCGCCCTACCGCCGCGACGTACCGGGCGATGCGCGCATTGCCGGCGGCTCGTCGTCCGGCGCGGCCGCGTCCGTCGCCGACGGGATGGCGGCCGTCGCGCTCGGCACCGACACCGGCGGCTCGATCCGGATTCCGGCCGCGCTGTGCGGGCTCACGGGCTTCAAGCCAACCGCGAGCCGGATTCCGACGCAAGGCGGCGTGCCGCTGTCGACGACGCTCGACTCGTTCGGCCCGATCGGCCTGACGGTTGCCTGCTGCGCGCTCGTCGACCGGATGCTCGCCGGTCTCGAGCCGCACGTGCCGGCCGCGCGGCCGCTCGAAGGCGTGCGGCTCGGCGTGCTGACCAACTATGTCACGGACGGCGTCGACGCCGACGTCGCAGCCGCGCTCGACGCATCGCTGAAGCATCTCGAGGCCGCCGGCGCGATCGTCACGGAAGTACGCTTTTCCGCGCTCGACCGGCTGCCGGACATCAACCGCTTCGGTTTCTCGCCGATCGAGGCGTACGCGTGGCATCGCCCGCTGCTCGCGCAGCATCGCGACCGATACGACCCGCGCGTGCTGTCGCGCATCCTGAAGGGCGAGCCGGCGAGCGCGGCCGACTATCTCGACCTGCTCGCCGCCCGTCAGGCGATGCTGGACGAAGCGGCACACACGGTCTGGTCGCGCTTCGACGCACTCGTCGCCCCGACGGTGCCCGTCGTGCCACCGCGCATCGCCGAACTCGAAGCGGACGACGCCGCGTTCACGCGCACCAATGCGCTGATCCTGCGCAACCCGAGCGCCTTCAACTTCCTCGATGCATGCGCGCTGTCGCTGCCGTGCCATCCGCGCGACGCGGCGCCGGTCGGCCTGATGCTCGCGGCCGCGCCGCATCGCGACGACGCGCTGCTCGCGATCGGCCAGGCGGTCGAAGCCGTGCTGAACACGATCCGATGACTGCGCAAGCGCAATGACGGTGGACGATGCACCGGATGAAGCGGGTGCGGCAGGGTGCCGCACGCGCGCTGTCAGTTTCGTGCCAGATCGTTCGCGCTAAAATCGCGCGATTGTTTATCGGACCGACCAACGACAGGAATCCCGCCGACATGAACGACTCCACGCTCGCACTCCGCCGTGAACGCCGCCTGCTGATGCTGCTCGGCTGGGTGTGCATCGCCTTGCTGGCCGGCGCGCTGTACCTGCAATATGTGAAGAACGAAGATCCGTGCCCGCTGTGCATCATCCAGCGCTACTTCTTCGCGGCGATCGGCATCTTCGCGTTCCTGGCGGCCGGGATACGCAACTGGCGCGGCATCTGGGTGCTCGAGCTGCTGATCGCGATCGCCGCGGCCGGCGGCGTCGGCACCGCCGCGCGACACCTGTCGATCCAGATGAATCCGGGCTTCAGCTGCGGCTTCGACACGCTGCAGCCGATCGTCGACAGCCTGCCGCCCGCCCAGTGGTTCCCCGGCATGTTCAAGGTCGCCGGCCTGTGCGAGACGGTCTACCCGCCGATTCTCGGCATCCTGCTGCCCGGCTGGGCGCTGATCGGCTTCGCCGTGATCCTGGTCGCCGTCGCGTCGAGCCTCTGGCGCCATCGCCGCAAGCTGGCAGGCTGACCGGTCGGGGCCGCGTAGCCGCCCCTCGTTCGACCGGGTCCACCTGGCGACGTCCCGCGCGGCCGCACGCTGCCGGCCGCGCGTAAACACCTAACCCCGCCGCAGCCCGGATTTCCGGGCGAACGCACATCGCACGACATCCGCGCGCATGCCCCGCCACGCAAGCGTTTCGGCCCGACGCGCGCGCAACGGCGCCCCAATCCCGCGCGGCGGGCCTATGATCGACATGATCGCTGCCTGATAGCCCGGATCACCGCCCGGTGATGTTCCCGCCGCCTTGCGGTGCTATCTTCGCGACTGGATGGCGATCTACGTGCGCGAGGCCAGGCGGTCTCACCTCCTGCGTAACGCGCGCCCGATCCGCAATGTCGACTGGATTTCTCATGACAACGCACACCATCCGCATTCGTCACCCTCATGGCGTCCGCCCGTCCCGCGGAGCCGTTCGCGCGCGCCTGCGGCGCACCGCCGCCGCACCGCATCGACCGTGCGGCCGGCCTGCCTCGCTCCCGTCAGTCATCGTTACCGCCACGCCTGCCAGCTCGCGCCGCGCGTCGTGCCGCGTCGTCGTGAACGGAGCGTGCTGATGGAAGCGTGGATTGGCGATCTGCAGCAATTGCTCGCGCACGGCGAAGCGGCCGTGCTCGTGACGGTCGCGCATACCGACGGCTCCGCGCCGCGCGAGGCCGGCACCAAGATGCTCGTCACGCGCGACACGGCCCGCCATACGATCGGCGGCGGTCATCTGGAATGGAAGGCGATCGAAATCGCGCGGCATCTGCTGAAGGACGGCGCGCACGTGCCCCACGCGCGCAGGCTCGAACGGCTCGCGCTCGGCCCGAGCCTCGGCCAGTGCTGCGGCGGCGCGGTCGTGCTCGCGTTCGAGCGGCTCGATGTCGGCGACCTCGGCTGGATCATGTCGCTCGCGAAGCGCGTCGCGGCCGGCGCCGCGACCGTGCGTAGCGTATCATTCGGCCCCTCGCCGGGCGCGCCGCTGCTGAGCGAGCCCGAATCGCCCGCCGCGCGTGCCGATTGCCTGCTGTGGGAAACCGGCGGCGTGTCGCTGATGACCGAAACGATCGCGCCGTATGCGTTCCCCGTCATGCTGTTCGGCGCCGGACACATCGGCACCGCGCTCGTGAAGGTGCTCGCGACGCTGCCGTGCCACGTGCGCTGGATCGACGGGCCCGATGCGGTGTTCCCGCCGGCCGAGGCGCTCGCCGGGATCGGCAATCTCGCGATCGACGCGGTTGCCAGCCCGGCCGACGCCGTCGACACGGCGCCGCCGCAGGCGTACTTCGTCGTGGTGACGCACGACCACGCACTCGATTTCGTGCTGGCCGAGCGCATCCTGCGGCGCGGCGACTACGCCTACTTCGGGATGACCGGCTCGCACACCAAGCGCGTGCAGTTCGATCATCGGCTGGCAGCGATCGGCATCGACCCGGCCCAGGTCGCGCGGATGCGCTGCCCGATCGGCGTCGAAGGCATCATCGACAAGGCGCCCGAAGTCATCGCGATCTCGGTGGCCGCGCAGTTGCTGCAGGCCGTCGAGGCGAACGCACCCGCGCAGGCTTCCCCTACATTCTGACCGACCAAGAACAACGCCATGACCCCGACATTCAAGGACAAGATTGCCCGTGCACCGAAAGCGGAACTGCACATCCATATCGAAGGCTCGCTCGAGCCGGAACTGATTTTCGCGCTCGCGCAACGCAACGGCGTGAAGCTCGCGTACGAGTCGATCGACGCGCTGCGCGCCGCTTACGCGTTCACCGACCTGCAGTCGTTCCTCGACATCTATTACGCAGGCGCGAGCGTGCTGCTGACCGAGCAGGATTTCTACGACATGACGGCCGCGTACTGCGAACGCGCGCTCGCCGACAACGTCGTTCACACCGAACTGTTCTTCGACCCGCAGACGCACACCGAACGCGGCGTGCCGATCGAAACGGTGGTGGCCGGCATCGACCGCGCGCTCGCGGATGCCGAGCAACGCGGGCTGTCGAGCAAGCTGATCCTGTGTTTCCTGCGCCACCTGTCCGAAGACGACGCGCTCGCGACGTTCGAATCCGCGCGGCCGCTGTTCGAACGCTATCGCCACCGGCTGATCGGCGTCGGCCTCGACTCGTCCGAGCTCGGTCATCCGCCGGCGAAGTTCGCGCGCGTGTTCGAGAAGGCGCGTGCGCTCGGGCTGAAGCTCGTCGCGCATGCGGGCGAGGAAGGCCCGCCCGCCTACATCCACGAAGCGCTCGACGTGCTGAAGGTCGACCGGATCGACCACGGCGTGCGCAGCATCGAGGACGCGGCGCTCGTCGAACGCCTCGCGCGCACGCGCATGGCGCTGACCGTGTGCCCGCTGTCGAACCTGAAGCTGTGCGTGTTCGACGACATGGCGAAGCACACGCTGAAGGCGCTGCTCGATCGCGGCGTCGCGGTGACGATCAATTCCGACGATCCGGCCTACTTCGGCGGCTACGTCAACGACAACTACTTCGCGACGGTCGACGGGCTGCAGCTGACGGACGCCGAAGTGCACGCCGTGATCCGCAACGGCTTCGAGGCATCGTTCGTCGACGCGGCAGAGCGCGATGCGCTGATCGCGCGTCTCGATTCGTACTGGCAGGCCGCGTGACGGCCGGCATCGAGGTTCGCTAGACAGATGAAACACCGCGACGACATCCGCTTCGCGACGACCGGTTCGGCCCTGCGCCGCGCCGGCCGCATGTGTGCGCGGCATCTGCACGCCGGCATCGCACCCGTCGCTCGTGCGACGACGGCGTTGCGCGTCGTCGTGCGCCGAAGCCTGTCGTTGCGGCGCGTCATGCCGCTCGCCGCCGCGCGCGTCGCGAT
>NZ_VWWG01000283.1:0-4304 GCF_011753085.1 Burkholderia sp. Tr-862 | reverse complement strand
CGCGCGGCCGCGTCGGCCGCCGCGCGCGCATCGTCGACCGTACAGGCAGGCGCGGCCGACGCCACTTCGCCGTCGAGCGGGTTGCGGCGCACGAAGGTCGCGCCGCTGGACGAATGGCGGCGTTGGCCGCCGATCAGCATCGATACGGTTTGCATGAATTCTCCGGAACGACACGCGATGCGCGTCAGGCCACCTCGACGTCGACGACGACGGGCGTATCGGCCCGCAGCGCATCCGTCAGCGTGTCGCGCAGGCGCGCGGCATCGGTGACGCGGATGCCGCGGCATCCCATCCCTTGCGCGAGCGCGACGAAATCCAGGTCGGGCAGATCGGTGCCCTGCACCGGATCGTCGGGACCGAAACCGAACACAGGTGCAAAGTCCTGCAGCGCCGCGTAGCGGCGATTGTTCAGGATCACGAACGTGATCGGCAGCTTCTGCTGCGCGGCGCTCCACAACGCCTGGATCGAATAGAGGCTCGACCCGTCGCCGATCAGCCCGATCACGCGCCGCCCCGGCTGCGCGAGCGCGACGCCGACCGCGGCCGGCATCCCGTAGCCGAGTCCGCCGCTGTCCATCGTGTAGAACGTGCCGCTGCGCGTGAACGGCAGGTGCGTCTGCATCACCGGCCGCGCGCTCGGCGCTTCCTCGACGACGATGTCGTGCGCGTCGCGCAGGTCGGCGAGCGTCTGCAGCGCGAACGCCACCGACATCCGCTCGCCGGCGGCCGGCGCTTCCGCGCGCGGGCGCGGCGGCCGCGGCGCGGGCATCGGCCGCTCGGCCGGCGCCGGCCGGGCCAGCAGGTCGCGCGCGGCGAGCCGCAGGTTGCCGACGACCGCGTCGCCCGACGGCGTCCACGCGGCGATGCCCGGATCGTCGACGAGCTGCACGAGCGTGGCGCCCGGCGGCACATGCGGGCCGAAGCCCTCGACGTGATAAGTGAACGCGGGCGCCCCGAAGGCGAACACGAGGTCGTGCCCGTCGAGCCGCGCGACGATCTTCTCGCGGATCGCGGGCAGGAAGCCGGCGAATAGCGGATGGTCCTCGGGAAAGCTGCAGCGCCCCGACATCGGCGCGACGTACACGCTTGCGCGGTGCCGCTCGGCGAGCCGCACCACGTCGTCCCACGCACCAGCCCGATCGACGGCCGCGCCGACCACCAGCGCGGGACGCCGCGCGGCATCGAGCGCGTCGCCGAGCCGGGCGAGCGCGTCGGGATCGGGCCGCACGACGCTGCTCACGTCGCGGCGCGGCAGCAGCGCGGCCGGCTGGTCCCAGTCGTCCACGGGGATCGACACGAACACCGGCCCGCGCGGCTCCTGCATCGCGATCCGGTAGGCGCGGGCGATGGCGGCCGGCACGTCCTGCGCGCGCGCGGGCTCGATGCTCCATTTCACGTACGGCTTCGGCATCTCGGCGGCCTGCGTCGCGCCGAGGAACGGATCGAACGGCAGGATCGCGCGTGCCTGCTGGCCGGCGGTGACGATCAGCGGCGTGCGGTTCCTGAACGCGGTGAACAGGTTGCCCATCGCGTTGCCGACGCCGGCCGCCGAATGCAGATTGACCACCGCCGCATTGCCGGTGGCCTGCGCATGACCGTCCGCCATCCCGACCACGACGGCCTCCTGCAGGCCGAGCACGTAGCGGAAATCGGCGGGGAAATCGCGGAACATCGGCAGCTCGGTCGAGCCGGGGTTGCCGAACACGCGATCGATGCCGAACTGGCGAAACAGGTCGATGACCGCGTCGCGGACGGTGATCGGGGCGGCGGATTGGGACGGGGTGCCGGACATGCTCGGGCGTCTCCTCGGTGGCTTGGCGGTTTCCACAGTATCGAAGCGCGAGTCATTCTCGGATACTGTATTTTCTGCGAAAAGCCATTACGATTCGGCATGACTTTCGATCTCCGGCAATTGCGTGCATTCACGACCATCGTCACGTGCGGCAGCCTGGGCCGCGCGGCCGACGCGCTGCACGTGACCCAGCCGGCGCTCAGCCGGATCCTGAAGCGGCTCGAGGACCAGGTCGGCGCGCCGCTGTTCGAGCGTCACTCGAAAGGCGTGCAGCTGACCGCATTCGGCGAGGCACTGCTGCCACACGCGACGCTGCTGCAGCACGAGGCCGAGCACGCGCGCGAGGAGCTCGATGCGATGCGCGGGTTCGCGAAGGGCACGATCAAGGTCGGCACGGTGGGCAGCATCGCGAGCCTCGTGCTGCCGGTCGCGGTCGGCCGCGTGCTCGACCGCTGGCCGAACCTGCGCGTCGAGATTCTCGAAGGCGTGTGGGACCGGCTCGCTGATGGCCTGAACAAGCACGAGATCGACCTCGCGCTGTCCGCGCACGGCCCCGACACCGACGAGATCGTCGCGATCCCGGAGTGCCGCTGGGAGGATCGCAGCCATATCGTTGCGGCGCCGCACCATCCGCTGCGCGCGCTCGGACGCGCGCCGACGCTCGCCGACACGCTGCACGCGCGCTGGGCGATTCCGCCGCGCGGCACCGCGCCGTTCGACCACATGCGCGCGACCTTCGACGCGCACGGGCTCGCGCTGCCCGACATCGCGGTCGAGACGCGCTCGGTCACGACGCTGAAGAGTCTAGTCGCGCACGCGGGCTTCCTGAGCTGGATGGCCGAACCGATGTACGGCGCCGAACAGCGCGCCGGCACGATCGACACGCTGCCGGTGCGCGAAGTGGTCGCGGTGCGCACGCTCACCGCGTTCCGCCGCCGCCACGGAATCCTGCCGGGGCCGGCCGGCAAGCTGCTCGACGAACTCGTCGCGCTGACACGCGATGCGCGCGACGCACGCTGACGCCCTCCCGCCCCCGCAGCGCACCATCGAAATGCCGTGTCGTCGCCTTGACTTTCGTTCGCCCGAATACGATCATTCGCTCACATGATGAGCAAATGATCGTATTCGACGCCGCGGATCGTGGGTGCTGCTGCCAGGCCGGCCGGGATCCGATCGCGACAGGAGACACCGGATGACCGAATCGCCCTCCGCCCGCACGCCCGTGCTGCTGCACATCGGCGCAGGCTCGTTCCACCGCGCGCACCAGGCGTGGTATCTGCATCGCGTGAATGCGGCCGTGCCGGCCGGCGAGCGCTGGTCGCTGACCGTCGGCAACATCCGCGACGACATGCGCGCGACGATGGACGCGCTCGCCGCGCAGCACGGCGCGTACACGCTCGAAACCGTCACGCCGCAAGGCGAGCGCGCGTACGAGACGATCCGCGCGATCTCGCGCGTGCTGCCGTGGTCGATCGACCTCGCCGCGCTGATCGAGGCCGGCGCCGACCCGGCATGCCGCATCGTGTCGTTCACCGTCACCGAAGGCGGCTACTACCTCGACGAACACAACCGGCTCGATATCGCGAACGCCGATCTCGCGGCCGACCTGCAGGGCGCGCGCACGACGCTGTACGGCGCGCTCGCGGCGCTGCTCGCCGAACGCGTGGCGCGCGGCGCGGGCCCGCTCACGCTGCAGAGTTGCGACAACCTGCGCAACAACGGCGCGCGCTTTCGCGCGGGCATGCGCGAATTCCTCGAACGGCGCGGCGAGGCCGGCCTGCTCGCGTGGTTCGATGCGAACGTCGCGACGCCGAGCGCGATGGTCGACCGCATCACGCCGCGCCCGACCGACGACGTGCGCGAACGCGTGCGCGCGGCCACCGGCGTCGACGACGCGTGCCCGGTGATGGGCGAATCGTTCATCCAGTGGGTGATCGAGGACCGCTTCGCGGCCGGCCGGCCGCGCTGGGAGCTGGCCGGCGCGGAACTGGTCGACGACGTGCACCCGTACGAGGAAGCGAAGATCCGCATCCTCAATGCGACGCACAGCTGCATCGCCTGGGCCGGTACGCTCGCAGGCCACACGTACATCCACGAGGGCACGCACGACGCGGCGATCCGCCGCTTCGCGCACGACTACGTGACGCAGGACGTGATCCCGTGCCTCAGCCCGAGCCCGCTCGACCTCGAACGCTATCGCGACGTCGTGCTCGAACGCTTCGGCAACCCGTACGTGCTCGACACGAACCAGCGCGTCGCGGCCGACGGCTTCTCGAAGATTCCCGGCTTCATCGCGCCGACCCTCGTCGAATCGTTCGCGCGCGGCGCGGCGCCGGTCGCCACCGCGGTGCTGCCGGCGCTGTTCCTGCGCTTTCTCGAACGCTGGGCGCGCGGGCTGCTGCCGTATGAATACCAGGACGGCGTGATGGATGACGGCACCGCGCGGGCGATCGTCGAAGCCGACGACCCGGTCGTTGCGCTGTGCGCGAGCCGCGCGCTGTGGGGCTCGCTA
>NZ_VWWG01000282.1:0-4212 GCF_011753085.1 Burkholderia sp. Tr-862 | reverse complement strand
GCCGGCCGATGCCGCGTGCGTGCCCGATGCGCCTTCCGTGCCGCTCGCGGCGGAGGCGGCGGCCGGCGGCGGTTCGCCGTGCTCGGCCGTCTGCGTCGACGTCAGCACGGGCTCGGGCGATGGCGCGGGCTTCGGTGCGGCGGGAGCCGGCTTTGCCGGCGCAGGCTCGGCCGGATGTCGGGCTGGAGGTTCGGCCGGCTTCGGCGCGGGCTGGCGCTCGATCGGCCGCGGCTTCAGCAATTCGATCTGCACCGGTATCTCGGCGGGCGCAGGCGGCGTGAACGATTCGCGGTTGCGCGTCAGCCACAACGCCGCGAGCGCGTGCAGCACCAGCACGACGACGATCGCGATGCCCGCGCGCAGCCAGTGGCGGGGCAGGACGTGACGAGGACGGGTGTCGGCAGGCGGCATCGGCGAAAACGGGACAGGGTTGGGGCAGTCGTGGCGGATCGTGCATGACGTACATCACAACGGCGCGTCACAACGGCACGTCACAACGGCACGTCACAGCGGCACGTCACAGCGGCACGTCACGACCGCACGTCACGACCGCACGTCACGACCGCACGTCACAACCATCGGACCGCCGGCTGCGCCGCGCGTTCGCGCTGCATCGCGCGGATTCGCCCGGGTGTCGCGCGCCTCGCGTGTCAGGCGTCGCGCGCGTCCGGACTATAGCCGAGTTCGTAAGACAGTTTCTGCGCGCACGTGCGCAGCGCGGTGTCCATCTCGCCGCCCCACGCGATGTCGAACATGCCTTCCTGACCCAGCGCGACGATCGCGAGCGCCAGTTCGCCGACCGCATCGAACACCGGCATGCAGAACGCGTGGATCGTCGGCAGCAGCATCCCTTCGACGCGCGCGGCCTGATGCGCGCGCACGTCGGCGAGCACCGCGTCGACTTCCTCGAGCGTGCGCGGGCCGCCGTGATGCGGCGAGCGGCGCGTATCGGCGAGCTCGCGTTCGAGCATCGCCGCGGTCTTGCTGCGCGGCAGGTACGCGGCGAACAGCAGGCCCGTCGCGGAGCCGAGCAGCGGCATCACGTCACCGAGCTTCAGCGACGCCTTCGCGGGGTGGCTCGACTCCATCCAGTGCACGATCGTCGGGCCCTGATTGCCCCACACCGCGATGCCGACGGTCTGGTCGACGCGATCACGCAACTCGGTCAGCGCGATCCGCGCGAGCTTCACGCCGTCCACACGCGCGAGCCGCGCGAGGCCCATCTGCAGCGCGAAGCCGCCGAGTTCGTAGCGGCCCGACACGGGATCCTGCGACACGACGCCGAGCCGCGAGAAGCTCACCAGGTAGCGGTGCGCCTTCGCAGGACTCATGCCCGCGCGCTGCGCGAGGTCGCGCAGCATCATCGCGCGCGGCTCGCTCGTCAGCACCTCGAGCAGGCGGAAGCCGACCTCGATCGACTGGATGCCGGAGCGGACCTTCTCGCCGCCTTCGCCATGCTCGCCGGAGCCGGTGTCGTCGGTGTCGGAATCAGCGAGATCGTCGTCGGGAAGCGGGTTGGCGGGCATGGTCAACGGGGGCGCGACAAGGCGGCAAGGGTCGGGACGAAAGCGGCACGCACAATCGTGGCGCGCCGCACGGATTCACCATCGTAAAATAGATTCCCTCCATCGTCACTACAACGGCAGACACCCCATGAAACTTGCATCGCTGAAGGACGGCACGCGCGACGGCCAGCTGATCGTCGTGTCGCGCGACCTGCACACCGCGGCGATCGCCGATGCGATCGCACCGACGCTGCAGCGCGTCCTCGACGACTGGGCGTTCTACGCGCCGCAACTGCGCGACCTGTACGACGCGCTGAACCACGGCCGCGCACGCAACGCGTTCGCGTTCGATCCGGCGAACTGCATGGCGCCGCTGCCGCGCGCGTTCCAGTGGGCCGACGGTTCCGCGTACGTGAATCACGTCGAGCTCGTGCGCCGCGCGCGCGGCGCCGAGATGCCGCCGGAGTTCTGGACCGATCCGCTGATGTACCAGGGCGGCAGCGACGACTTCCTCGGCGCGCGCGACGACATCGTGTGCGCGTCCGAGGAGTGGGGCATCGACTTCGAGGCGGAAGTCGCGGTGATCACCGGCGACGTGCCGATGAGCGTATCGCCCGACGACGCGCTGAAGGCCGTGCGGCTCGTCACGCTCGTGAACGACGTGTCGTTGCGCAACCTGATTCCGGCCGAGCTCGCGAAGGGCTTCGGCTTCTTCCAGAGCAAGCCGGCCACCGCGTTCGCACCGGTCGCGGTGACGCTCGACGAGCTCGGCGACGAATGGCGCGAAGGCCGCGTGCACCGGCCGATGATCGTCCACTGGAACGGCAAGAAGGTCGGCCAGCCCGACGCGGGCACCGACATGGTGTTCCACTTCGGCCAGCTGGTCGCGCATGCGGCGAAGACGCGCAACCTGCGTGCCGGCTCGATCGTCGGCTCGGGCACCGTGTCGAACAAGGACGCGAAGCGCGGCTACTGCTGCATCGCCGAGAAGCGCTGCCTCGAGACGATCGAGCACGGCGCGCCGCAGACCGAATTCATGCGCTATGGCGACACCGTGCGCATCGAGATGTTCGACGCGGCCGGCAAGTCGATCTTCGGCGCGATCGAGCAGGCGGTCGCACCGCCCGACGGCGCAGCCTGACGCACGCGCGAAGCCCGGCTCCCGGCCCGCGCGCCGGGTTTCGCCTGATGTTTGCCCGCGCGGGCTTGGCTACACTCGATTCAGGCGTTCAAACGCCTCAAGCACCGGGAGCTGCGCATGGCCGATCTTGCCGCATACGGCGGTTACGAAGCATTGAAGGTGACGCGCCGCGATCATGGCGTGCTCGATATCGTGATGAGCGGCGAGGGCGCGAATCGCAGCGGCCTCGCGACTGCGAACGAACGCATGCATCGCGAACTCGCCGACATCTGGCGCGACGTCGACCGCGATCCCGACACGCGCGTCGCGGTGATCCGCGGCGAGGGCAAGGGCTTTTCGGCGGGCGGCGATCTCGCGCTCGTCGAGGCGATGGCGAACGACTTCGACGTGCGCGCCCGCGTGTGGCGCGAGGCGCGCGACCTCGTCTACAACGTGATCAACTGCAGCAAGCCGATCGTATCCGCGATGCATGGCCCGGCCGTCGGCGCGGGGCTCGTCGCCGGGCTGCTCGCCGACATCTCGATCGCCGCGAAGGATGCGCGCATCATCGACGGCCATACGCGGCTCGGCGTCGCAGCCGGCGATCATGCGGCGATCGTGTGGCCGCTGTTGTGCGGGATGGCGAAGGCGAAGTACTACCTGCTGCTGTGCGAGCCGGTGAGCGGCGAGGAGGCCGAGCGGATCGGCCTCGTGTCGCTCGCGGTCGAGCCGGCCGAGCTGCTGCCGAAGGCGTACGAAGTCGCGGAGCGGCTCGCGCACGGGTCGCAGTCGGCGATCCGCTGGACCAAGTACGCGCTGAACAACTGGCTGCGCAGCGCCGGGCCGACGTTCGATACGTCGCTCGCGCTCGAATTCATGGGCTTCTCGGGGCCCGACGTGCAGGAAGGCATCCGCTCGCTGCGCGAGCGGCGCCCGCCCGACTTCCCCGGCGACGCACCGTTCTGACGCGCGCTATCATCGAACCAGGGCGGCCGCGCGACCCGCGCCGGCCGCTTCGCTCACCCAGTCAACCAGGATGCCCGTAATGACGAACGAAGCCTCCGGCTCCAATCCTTTCGCCGGCTTTGCCGGTTTCAAGCCTGCCGACATGCTCGACCGGATGTGGGACATGATGCGGATGTCGCCGTTCGGCGGGATGGCGTCGTTTCCGGGCGCCGCGTCGGGGTTGCCGCCGTCGCTGTCGAGCATGTCCGACATGATGGCGCCACTCACGAGCGTCGAGGAGCTCGACAAGCGGATCACCGATCTGCGCGCGGTCGAGCAATGGCTCAAGCTCAATCTCGGGATGCTGCAGTCCGCGATCCAGGCGCTCGAGGTACAGCGCGCGACGCTCGCGACGCTGCGTGCGTTCGGCGCATTCGCGCAGAGCTCGATGTCGGCGGCCGAGGAAGCCGCGGTCGCGGCCGCGCAAGCGGCGTCCGCGCCGCGCGCCGATGCGCAGCAAGCGCCGGATGCCACGGCAGCCGCTGCCGAGGCGCCGCCGGCAGGCGACGCCGCGCAGCAGGCGTTCGACCCGGCCGGCTGGTGGAACCTGCTGCAGGCGCAGTTCAACCAGCTCGCGAGCCA
>NZ_VWWG01000026.1:0-58775 GCF_011753085.1 Burkholderia sp. Tr-862 | reverse complement strand
CGGCCAGCACGGCGAGCGGCAGCGGCTCACCCGCGCGCGGCGCCCAGTCGGGCGCGGCGAGCCATGCGAGCGGTTCGGTAAACAGCAGCGTGCCGTCGTCGCGCGGCGGATCTTCGCCCGGTTCGTGCCGCACGATCACCGCGTCGAGCCGCCGTTCGTCGTATTGCACGAGCAGGCTCGACGACATCCCCAGATGCATTTCCAGCGACAGCCCGGGATCCTGCCGGTGCAGGCTCGTCAGCACGGCCGGGAGGTCGGGCACCGCGACGTGCTCGCTGACGCCGAGCGACAGCCGGTGCGTGCCGGCCGAAATCGCGCCGAGCGCGTGGTCGTGCGCGTCGAGCAGCGCGCGGGCGGCCGGCAGGAAGTTTTCGCCGTCCGCCGCCAGCTTGACGACACGCGGCGTGCGCGCGAGCAGGGGCTTGCCGAGGTGTGCTTCGAGCCGCTTCAGCTTCAGGCTGACGGCCGACTGCGTGGTGCCGAGCGCGTCGGCGGCGCGCGTGAAGCTCGCGAGATCGGCGACCAGCACGAACGCGCGTACCGCATCGAGGTCGAGGACTTTCATTTGCAATGTAAATGAATGAAATATTGATCGATGACTGTTCATTATAGTTCTGCGCGCCTAATCTGACGTTGCGTTCCCGTTTTTCAACGTCACCGAAAGGAGCAGGACCATGCCATTCACCCGTATCGCAGTGCGCGAAGGCAAACCGGCCGCCTACCGCGCGGCGCTCGTCGACGGCGTGCATCGCGCGCTGATGCAGACGTTCAACGTGCCCGAGGACGACATCTTCATGGTCGTGACCGAGCACTCGGCCGAGAACTTCGTGTTCGGCCGCCACTACCTCGACATCGAACGCAGCGACGATCTCGTGATGATCCAGATCACCGCGAACAACACGCGCACGCTCGAGCAGAAACAGGCGCTGTACCGGACCATCGCCGAGAATCTCGCGCGGCAGCCCGGCGTGCGGCAGCAGGACGTATTCATCAGTCTTGTGGAAGTGCTGAAGGAGGACTGGTCGTTCGGCAACGGCATCGCGCAATACGTCGTTTGATGCGCGACAGGGCAGCAGGGCCAGATCGTCGCCCGCGGGTTTTGACGCCGTGTACTATGGAAGCTGATTCACGGACGACGCCGGCACGCAGGATGAGCCGGCGCTTCTTCATGTGCGGGAGCCTCCATGTCGCGTGTGCTGGAAATCGTGTTGTGCCTGTCGCTGGATGCCTGGCAGGTCAAGACGGGAAGCCGGGCCCGTGGCGAGCCGCGCGATTTCGGCGCCGAACTCGTCCGTGCGTGGCGGATTTGTCCGCAGGTGCGGATGCGGCGCGGCCACGAGCGCGTGACGATCGAGCCGTGCCAGGTCGAGGAGGCCGAGCCGAGCCCCGGCGAGTGCTGGTGGACGTGGATCGAGTCGAACGCGCAGGGGCGGCGTGTCGTCGCGTCCCGCACGAAGGCATTTGCGCCCGGCGTCGTGGAGCGCGAGCTGTTCGACGCCGAGCATGTCGGCATTGCCGTGGCCACGCCGCCCTCCGCGCCGGCGCCGCTCGCCGATGCGCAATCCACGCAGGCCACGGGCGAGGCTATGACGCCCGGCCCGGTTGACGAAGCGGCCGTCGCCGCGTCGTCCGGGCCGCCGCCGTTGCGGCTCGTCGCCGAGCGGCGGCGCGGGCGATGGGCAGACGACAGCGGCGTGGTGGTCGAGATGACGCTCGACGACGTTACGCTGCACGGTGGCGCCGGACTGCCGCACCGCCATGTCGAGCTGCGCCTTGCTGCGCCCGACTGGGAAACCATCCCCGCCCGCACGGCCGCGCTGCACGCGCTGTTCGCCGCCGCGCGCGAGCTCAGCGGCGCATGGCCCGCGTTCGTGCAGCTGACCAGCGTGATCGATCGCGCGTGCGCGGGCGAGCCGGGCGTCACCGGGCCGGTCAAGGCGAAACTCGTCGACCTGACCGGCATCCGCACGCAACGAACCGCGCTGTTCGCGCTGTCCGGCGACATCGCCGCGCAATGGCTCGGCAACGAGGGCGGCGTGCTCGATCGCGACGATCCCGAATTCGTGCACCAGATGCGCGTCGCGCTGCGCCGGCTGCGCACGCTGATGCGCTTCTTTCCGCGCTTCGC
The DNA here is from genome assembly GCF_011753085.1 of Burkholderia sp. Tr-862. Lineage (NCBI taxonomy): Bacteria > Pseudomonadati > Pseudomonadota > Betaproteobacteria > Burkholderiales > Burkholderiaceae > Burkholderia > Burkholderia sp. Tr-862. The sequence goes on along the minus strand of NZ_VWWG01000026.1, from coordinate 56,647 downwards.
GGACGATCAGTGGCAGGAAACCTTCGGTGTCGACCTGCGCTGGCTCGCGTCGCTCCTCGGCACGGTGCGCGACTGGGACGTGTTTTCGACCGAAAGCCTGCCCGCGCTGATCGCGGCCGATGGCGGCAGCGCCGACTGGAACGGCACGCTCGACGCCGCGCGCGCGCAGGCGATGGCGGCGCGCATCGAACTGCGCCAGGCGCTGCATTCGGCGCGCTATGCGCGACTGACGCTCGGCTGGCTCGAATGGCTGAGCACGCTCGCGCTGCCGCCGGCCGCCGGCGACGACGATGCGCCGTCGCTGCGGCGACACGCGACCAAGCGCGTGCGGCGGCTGTTCGGTCATCTGTATGCATCGCCGTCGCTCACGTCGCTCGATACGGCCGCGCGGCATCAGGTGCGGATCGACGCGAAGCGGCTGCGCTATGCGCTCGAATTCTTCGCGTCGCTGGCCTCGCGCCGCACGCGCAACGAAACGGTCAAGACGCTCGCGCGCGTGCAGAGCGTGCTCGGCGAAGCGAACGACACGATGGTCGCGCAGCATCATCTCGAGCAACTGGCGGCACCCGCGTATCAGCTCGGATTCGTGCGCGGCTACGGTGCCGCGCTCGAGCAACGCGCGGCGCGCGACGCCGAGGCGCTGCTCGCGAGCCTGCGTCCGCCGAGACTCGACGGCAAGCCGCGTTGAGCGGCGTGCGCTCCCTATAATGGCCCCCCGTTTTCTGCAGACACACCCATGAGCGACGCGTCACCTCCTTCCTCTTCCGCCGGGCCGCTCGGACTGGGCGGTGAACTATGGCTGCGCGCCGGCCCGCAGACGCTCGGCGGCGCCACCCGCATCGCGCTGCTCGCGGCGATCGGCGACACCGGATCGATCACGCGCGCGGCGAAGGCCGTCGGCCTGAGCTACAAGGCCGCATGGGATGCGATCGATACGATGAACAACCTGGCCGGCGAGCCGCTCGTGACGCGTTCGACGGGCGGCAAGGGCGGTGGCGGCACGACGCTGACGCCGCGCGCGACGTCGCTGATCACCGCGTTCCGCACGATCGAGCGCGAGCATCGCCGCTTCATCGACGCGGCGAGCGCGGCTGTGTCCGGCTTCGACGTTGATTGGGCGCTGATCGGCCGGATCGGCATGAAGACGAGCGCGCGCAACCAGCTGTTCGGCAAGGTCGAGTCGATCGTGCGCGGCACGGTGAACGACGAAGTGACGCTCGTGCTGCCCGGCGGGCAGGTGATCGTCGCGGTGCTCACGCACGAAAGCGCCGACACGCTCGGCCTGGCGCCGGGCGCGGATGCGTGCGCGCTCGTGAAGGCGTCGTGGGTCGTGCTGGCGGTCGACGATGAGGCCGAACCGACATTGAAGGTGTCCGCGCGCAACCAGTTGCACGGGACGGTCGAAACCGTCGCGGCGGGCGCGGTGAACAGTGAGGTGACGCTGGCGCTCGACGGCGGCGGGACGCTCACGGCCGTCGTCACGAACGACAGCGTCGGAGCATTGCAACTCGACGTTGGCCGGCGCGCGATCGCGCTGTTCAAGGCATCGAGCGTGATTCTCGCGGTGACGGGCTGATCGCGCGCGCCGGCGGCGCGCACCGTTTCCGCCGCCGACCATGGGTGGACGAGGCGAAACCGGCGCTGCCCGACGTGCACGAGGCGCCGGCTTCGATTCCGTTTGCAAGCTTATTCCAGCTTATACCGCCAGTGCGGCTTCTTTCAGGCTCCAGTGTGGCCGCCAGAGCCACGGCCGGCGTGCGCTCAGACGACGCGCGTCGGCCACTCGGCGTGCGGCGTTGCGGCCTGCACGCGTCCTTCGCTCAATTGCACGACTTGGTCGCCGAACGCCGCGACGTCATCGGGATCGTGCGAGATCAGCACCATCGGGATATCGAGCCGCGCCTGCAGTTCGGCGAGCTCGTGGCGCATGCGCTGGCGCATCGCGCCGTCGATCGCCGCGAACGGCTCGTCGAGCAGCAGCACGTGCGGCTGCGCGACCAGCGCGCGGGCAAGCGCGACGCGCTGCTTCTGTCCGCCCGACAACTGCGACGGGAACTGGCCGGCGAGCGCGTCGAGTTCGAACGCCTGCAGCCAGTACGCGACTTCGGGCGGCGCCGTCTTCGCACGCGGGTTGCGCAGGCCTGGCGTGAGCCCGAACGCGATGTTCTGGCGTACGTTCAGGTGCGGGAACAGGGCATAGTCCTGGAACAGGTACGCGACGCGGCGCGCACGGGTCGGCACGTCGATGCCGCGCGCGGAATCGAACAGGGGTTCGCCGTTCAGCGTGATCGTGCCTTCGTCGGGCGACAGCAGGCCGGCGATCGCCTGTAGCGTCATGCTCTTGCCCGCGCCGGACGGCCCGAACAGCACGACGCGCTGGGTGGTGGCCGCAAACGACACGTCGAGCGTGAAACGTCGCTCTGCGCTCGCGTAGGTCTTGCGGATGTCGACGACGACGCTCATGCGGGCCTCCGTCGTGCTGCGCCGCCCGCGCCGCCAACCGCGCGCGCAACGGGCACGCGTTTCGCCGCGACCGGCTCGGCCCAGCGGTACGGATGCGATCGGCGCGTCATGTCGGCTGGCTCCGCCCGGCGCGGGACGGCACGAGCCACCCAGTCGCGAGCAGTACGAGCACGCAGGTGATCGATGTCACCAGCACGAGGAAGTTGGCCGTGTTGTCGTCGCCGGCCTGCACCGCCGCGTAGATCGCGACCGACAGCGTTTGCGTGCGGCCGGGCAGGTTGCCGGCGATCATCAGCGTCGCGCCGAATTCGCCGAGCGCGCGCGCGAATGCGAGCAGGGCGCCGGCCAGGATGCCGCGCGTGGCGAGCGGCAGCGTCACGCGGAAGAACACCGCGGTTTCGCCGAGCCCGAGCGTGCGTGCCGCGCGTTCGAGGTGCGGATCGACGCTTTCGAACGCGGCGCGCGCCGATTTCAGGATCAGCGGAAACGCGACGACCATCGAGGCGATCACTGCGCCCTGCCACGTGAAGACGAGTTCGATGCCGAGCTTGTCGAGCCACGCGCCCAACACGCCGCGCCTGCCGAGCAGCACGAGCAGGTAATAGCCGAGCACCGTCGGCGGCAGGACGAGCGGCAGTGTCAGCAGCGAATCGACCACGTCGCGCATCGGCGAGCGCCAGCGCGCGAGCACGAAGGCGGCGGCGACGCCGAGCACGATGTCGAGCGCGGTCGCCCAGCCGGCGACCTTCAGCGACAACAGCAGCGGTACCCACGCGTCCTGCATCATGCCGTGCTCACTTGCCCGCGGGCTTGAAGCCGAACGTCGACAGCACGGCCTGGCCCTCTGGCGACGCGACGAAGTCGATGAACGACTGCGCCTGCGCGGCATGGCGGCTGTCCTTGACCACCGCGATCGGATAGGTGATGGCCGTTTGCGTCGGCACGGTCAGTGCGATCTTCACGCGGCCCGGCATGATCGCCGCGTCGGTGCCGAACACGAAGCCCGCGTCGACTTCGCCGCGCGCGACGTAATCGAGGCTCTGGCGCACGTTGGCGGCCAGCACGCCCTTGGCGCTGACGGCGTCCCACAGCCCTGCCGCGCGCAGCGCGCCTTCGGTATAGCGGCCGACCGGTACCGATGCCGGATCGCCGTACGCGATACGCCTCACGCCGGGCGCCGTCAGGTCGTTCAGCGACGTCGGCGCGGCCGCATGGCTGTCCGCCGGCACGATCAGCACGAGCGAATTCGCCGCGAAATCGCGGCGCGTGCCGGGCACGATGACCTTTTCGGTGACGGCGCGATCCATCGCCTTCTGGTCGGCCGACGCGAACACGTCCGCCGGCGCGCCCTTGGCGATCTGCTGCATCAGCACGTCCGACGCGCCGAAGTTGAACAGCACCTTCGTGTCCGGGTGCTGCTTGTGGTATGCGTCGCCGACTGCCTTGAACGCGTTCGTCAGGCTCGCGGCCGCCGACACGACCAGCTCGTCGGCAGCGGAAGCCGGCGCGCTGAACGCGATGCCCGCGGCCAGCGTGGCGAGCGGCAACAGGCGGAGCAGGGTGCGGCGAAGCGGGCGGACGGTTGAGCGCATGGTCTGGTCGTTCGAATGGTTGAAAACCGTAATCGTAATATAGGGCAGGTTATAACGCTCAGCATACCGTTCATGCGCCGGGACGCATGAAACCTTCAGACGTGAAACGCGGCGGGAAAGACGTGCGCGGGGCCCGTCACGCGTGCAGCGACGGCGTCGACGACCCGGTGCGGTGCAGCGACGACGGCTGCGATGCCGGCCGATAGTTGGGATTGGCTTTCCAGCGGGCGCGGACGAACGGCCGCTCGTGCCCCGACAGCTCCAGCGCGACCTTGGTGACCCATTGGTGCGACGGCACCGTGATGCCATGCAGCGCGATGGTGACGAGCGCCAGGCTCGCGACGACCGCCGGCACCGACCAGCGGTGCGGCACCGCCTGCCACGAGCCCGCGATGAACACCAGTGCGGCGATCGCACCGACGATGCACCCGGTGATCGATTCGGACGGCGAATGCGCGGCGAGCGCGACGCGCGACACGCCGACCGCGATGCCGGCCGCGAGCCCGAGCGCGATGCCGGCGATCCGCAGCGGCGCGCGCGTGCGGATCAGCGCGAGGAACATCGCGACGGGATAGACCGACGTCGACAGCATCGCATGGCCGCTGAATCCGGTGAAATCCCACGCGCGAATCCCGATGCCCCAGCCGAGGAACGCGATCTTGGTGAGCGCGACGACCCCGATCGCGGCCGCGAGCACGCCGAGCCACGCGGCTGCGCGCTGCCACGAGTAGCCGAGCGCGAGCCACACGGCGATCGTGATCGCGAGCGGCAAGGTCAGGCCGGCGCCACCGAACGCGGTGATCGTGATCCACAGGTGAGACGACAGGTCGAACATCGGGAAGGGAACGGACAGAGGCGGGACGAATGCTTAAATCAACGCGCGAGCCGGGAAGAACGACTACAACGGATACAAGCGGTTAAACCCCAGTATAGCGCCGCGGGTGGTCGAGGCCCGTTTTTTGCGCTGCGGGGAACTATCCGCATGCAGGAAAAATCCCAGAAACAATGCTATGGTGCATTGCACAAAGTCGAACGACGCACCGAGTATCGTGTCCCTATTTTTCCTGACTGCGAGCCCGATTGATGACCAAAAGTCTGACGAAGGTATGGCTGGGCGGCGTGAAACGCATGCTGTCCCCGGCCGCCAAACGTGGGGCGCGCGATGCACAGCGGATCGCGCGCGATACGCTCGAGGCCGCGGCCTCGAGCGCCGCCACTGATCCGTCCCCGCTCCGCGAGTCGCGCGTGCGGCCGCGTGCGGCTGCGTGGGCGGCGGGCGAGTGGACGCGCGGCGAGCATCCGATGGCGCCCGCGCTCGGCCGCCTCGTCCAGCAGCTCGCGTACGGGCTTTACGTCCCGCCTGGCCGCCGGCGCGGTGCGATGCCGCTCGTCGTGATGCTGCACGGTTGCCAGCAATCGATCGACGAGTTTGCGCAGGGCACGCGGATGAACCTGCTGGCCGACAAGCACGGCTTCGCGGTGCTGTATCCGGAGCAGTCGCAGCGTGCACACGCGCACGGCTGCTGGCACTGGTATGAGGATACCGATCGTGCGGGTCGTGGCGAAGCGGATACGGTCGCCTCGCTCATCGATGCGCTCGTCGACGAGCACGGTTTCGACGCGTCGCGCGTCTACGTCGCGGGGTTGTCGGCCGGCGCGGGGCTGGCGGCGCTGCTCGCACTGCACCATCCGGACCACTTCGCGGCGGTCGCGCTGCATTCGGGCCCCGCGCTCGGCGAGGCGAATTCCGGTATCAGTGCGATGGACGTGATGCGACGCGGGCTGCGGCAGAACCCGGCGGCGGTGCTCGACGCGCTGGTCGACGCCAAGGCGTATCCGGGCATGCCCGCGCTGATCGTGCAGGGTGACGGCGACCATGTCGTCGCGCCGAAGAACGCGGACCAGCTGACGGTGCAGTTCATGCGCCTGAACGGGCTCGCGGACAGCCGCGGCGCACTGCGCGGCGGCGAGCGCGTGGAGACGCGCGAGGCAGGCGCGCAGATCACCGACGTGCGCCGCGACGGCGAGTCGGTCGTGCGGCTTTGCCACGTCAAAGGGCTCGATCATGCGTGGGCCGGCGGCGACGAAGCGGTGCCATTTCATGCGGCGATCGGCCCCGATGCCAGCGCGATGATCTGGTCCTTTTTCGAACAGAATCGTCGGACTGTGGCGACCGAACGACGCACCGTTTGATCGACGCTAGCCAAGGTCTAGGGTTTTCCCTATAATTCGGGAAAACCCTAGTCAAAGAACCCTTGGATTGCGAGATCGATCATGTACCTGCTGAGCCACCTCTTCCTGATGCTGACCAAGAACGCTGAAAAGGCCGCAAAAGAGCGCGCCGACGCGTACCTGTCCGAAGCCACCGATATCTACGATCTCGAATTCCGCATGCGCAAGATCGATCGCGAAGCGGCGATGAACCGTCCGTTCTCGTTCGGCTCGCGTTAAGCAGCGCAGCGCGGGCCGGCTCGTCAGCCGGTCCGGCGAATCACGCAAAAGGGCGTGTGCGGCAAGTAGCCGCACACGCCCTTTTTGCATTCGGCGCCGCGTGGCGCGTCAGACGACCGTCAGGCGCACCGGCACGTTGTTGCGGGTCGCGTTCGAGTACGGGCACACGTGGTGCGCCTTGTCGACCAGCGCCTGTGCGTCGGCCTTGTCGAGCCCCGGCAGCGACACACGCAATTCGATGTCGAGCCCGAAGCCGCCCGCGTCGTTCGGGCCGATGCCCACTTCCGCGGTGACTTGCGTGTCGGCCGGCAGCGTCTGCTTGTTCTGGCCGGCGACGAATTTCATCGCGCTCAGGAAACAGGCCGAGTAACCTGCGGCAAACAGCTGCTCCGGGTTCGTGCCTTCTGCGCCCGTGCCACCGAGTTCGCGCGGCGCAGCCAGCTTCACTTCCAGCTTGTTGTCGGCGGAAACCGCGCGGCCGTCGCGGCCGCCCGTGCTCGTGGCGCTGGTCTTGTACAGAATGTTCATCGTGCAGCTCCTGTCGGAAAAGGGGGGAAGCGGTCCGGTCGGACTAGGTGTCGCCGGCCACGAGAGAAATATAGAACACAAATGATTTGTGTGCAAATGAAATTTTGAAGAAAGGGCTGGCGTACCGGCCGGTTCGCGACCGATCGGCTCGTCAGCCTTCGTTGGCGGCCGACAGCGCTTTGCGCAACTGCTGGAGATCCGCGCGCAGCCGGACCAGGAACTCAGGTGTTTGCTGCATCGCGCAAAAGAGGTCGCCGGGCACCGAGCGCGCCTTGACCTTCAGCGCGCGGCCTTCGGCAGTCACGCGCACGTTCACGACGCGCTCATCCGTCGCGCTGCGCACGCGCTCGACATAGCCGAGCGCCTCGAGCCGCTTCAGCAGCGGCGTGACGGTGGCGGGGTCGAGGTCGAGGCGGGCGGCGATGTCCTTCACCGCGATGTCGTCGCGTTCCCACAGCACGAGCATTGCCAGATATTGGGGATAAGTCAGCGACAGCTTGTCGAGCAACGGCTTGTACGCCTTCGTCATCGCATGCGAAGTCGAGTAGAGCGCGAAGCACAGTTGCTCGTCGAGCGTCTGGGGCAGCGGGGGCAGGCGGTCCATGATTCGGGCGGCGCGGCGAACGCGCTAACGATTTGTACGCAAATTATTTTGCGCGCAAAAGATTGGATTGAACAGGGGGCGGGTGTCGGGGGAATCGGGCGGCAGCCGCGCTCCGCGAGACCGGCGCGGGGCCGGCCGGGAGGGGCGTGGACGGCCGGCGGCGTGCGCCGGCCGAGTTGGCGTCAGCGGCCGGACGTGGGCGTTGGAGCGCCCGGTTCCTGCACGCCGAAGCAGCCGCGATAGGTCGCGTAGAACGAGCAGTACATCATCGTGACGATGATGATCGTCACCGGCATCATGATCGTCAGCACATAGGCGCCGGCGCCGAGCGCCTGCAGCAGCAGCGACAGGCCGAACGACGAGCCGAGCGCGACACCGAACCACAGCAGCCCGTATACGACGAATGCGCCGCGATTGCGCCAGCAGCTGACGACGCTGAAGAACAGCGCCTTGGCGGGCGGGATGTCGTGCCACGCGGTGAGCACCGGCGCGAACCAGAACAGCATCGCGACCGGCGCATAGAGCAGCGTCGCGAGCAGCAGCGCGCCGAGCGTGCCCTGCGCGGCAAGCGTTTCCGGCGTCGGACTCGTGTCGTTCGTCGCGCCCAGCATCATGTGGAGCAGCCCGCCGCCGTCCACGAGGGACGACGCGGCGAACACCGCCACCATCAGCGCGACATAGACCAGGCCGAGGACGAGCAGCCGCTGCGTCGTCGCGGTGCCGTACGAGCGGAAGCCGTCGATGAGGATCGTCGGCATCACCGGCTTGCCGGCGACCGTGTCGCGGCACGCGGCCATGAAGCCGACGGCGATGCCGGGGATGAACAGCAGCGGCAGCGCCGCGCCGATCACCGGCACCATCGACACCAGCGTGATGGCCAGCAGGTACGTGAAAAACAGCGTGATGAACGCGAGGGGGTTCCGGCGGAACAGCCAGATGCCTTGGCGGAACCAGACATAGCCCGCTTTCGCGGGTACTTCGATCAGTTGCATGCGGTATGGGTCTCGGGAAGCGCCGGCGTGTGGGCGATACGCTCACGCAGGATGCGTTCGAAATGACCGGGGTCGTGCGGTTTGAGCATTTCGGCCGCGCGCGGCAGGTAGAAGTCGTACAGGCGCGACACCCAGAAGCGGTACGCGCCCGCGCGCAGCATGTCGCTCCAGTGGCGGCGCTCCGCGGCCGTGAACGGCCGGACCGTCTGGTACGCACGCAGCAGCGCGTCCGCGCGCGCGACGTCGAGCACGCCCGTCGCGAGGTCGACGCACCAGTCGTTGACGGTCACCGCGACGTCGAACAGCCATTTGTCGCAGCCCGCGAAATAGAAATCGAAGAAGCCGCCGAGCCGTACGTCATGACCGGTGCCGGGCGCCGCGTGCGCGAACAGCACGTTGTCGCGGAACAGGTCGCAGTGGCATGGACCGCTCGGGAGCGCCGCATAGTCGTCGGACGCGAAGAACGCGGCCTGGTGCGCGAGTTCGCCCTCGAGCAGCGTGCGTTGCGCGTCGGAGATGAACGGAACGATCGCCGGGACGTTTTCCTGCCACCACGGCAGGCTGCGCAGGTTCGGTTGGTAGCGCGCATAGTCGCGCCCCGCAAGGTGCAGGCGCGCGAGCATCTGCCCGACCTCGACGCAGTGTTCGATCCCCGGCGCGAGTTCGGCGGCGCCGTCGAGCTTCGTGACGATCGCGGCCGGCTTGCCGTGCAGCAGGCCGAACAGCGCGCCGTCGTCGCGCGGGACCGGATCCGGCACCGGCACGCCGTGGCTCGCCAGGTGGCGCATCAGGTCGAGGTAGAACGGCAGTTGTTCCGCCGTCAGCTTTTCGAAGATCGTCAGGACGTACTCGCCGCGCGTCGTCGTCAGGAAGAAGTTGCTGTTTTCGATACCGGACGGAATGCCGCGGAACGCCAGCACGTCGCCCAGTTCGTAGTGGCGCATCCATTGCGCGAGATCGGAGTCGGAAACAGCGGTGAAAACGGCCATGCGAGATGCGTCAGGTCAGTTGTCGGCACGCGCGCGGCGTGCGGCGCGACAGGAGGTGAAGGGAGAGCCGGTGCGCCGCGTGGCGACCGACGCGGCGCGGCGGGAAATCAGTAGCGCAGGTTCACCGACGGCAGGCGCGTGATCGGGACGCCCGCGTCGTGCGGCTTCGGCGACGTGTCGGGCGTCGAGCTCATCTGGTAGCGCGTGCCGAAATTCGACTTCACGTTGATCTCGACCGGCTTGCCGCGATCGCGATACTCGGTGACCTCGGTGCCGTTCCTGCTCTTTTCATGGAAGCTCGGCGTGCGGCGAATGTCGGCGAAGTCGACTTTCGACGTGACTTCGGCGCCGGGCCGGTTGATCTTGCGGAGATCGGGCAGGCCGGCGGCTTCGTTGGCTTCGGCCCGGGCCTGCGCGTCGGCGTCGGGCGTGCTGCCCGCGGCGTAAGCGGTGCCGACAGCGGCCAACATGCCAGCAAACGCGGCAGCAGCGGCGACGAGAATGAGCGGCTTCATGATGAGTCTCCAGTGAACCTACCGATTTTAGCAAATACTGGGCGCGGCCCGGCCCTCATGTGCAAGCGACTTGCAAGCAGGTGGCCATGAGCGTGACCGGGTTCCGTGGTAATGTCGTTCGATCAGATGAGGTATCGAAAATGAAGAACGATTTGAGCCGCCGGCACCGGATGCTGACGCCCGAGAGCCCGCCTGTCGAAGCATTCGACGATTCCGTTGCCGCCGTCGCGCGGCTGTCGGCCATCTACGACACCAATACGGGCTTCCTGCGCGACGCGTTCGCGCGTTATCGCCGCCACGAGCCGATCACCGAGCACGTGCGCGCGTGCTACCCGTTCGTGCGGATTCGTACCGACGTCAACACCCACGTCGATTCGCGCCGCTCGTACGGCTTTGTCGCGGGCCCCGGCGTGTTCGAGACGACGGTGACGCGTCCGGACCTGTTCGCGAATTACTATCGCGAGCAGCTGCGCCTGTTGGCGAAAAACCACCATGTGAAGATCGAGATCGGCGTGTCGTCGCAGCCGATCCCGGTTCACTTCGCGTTCCCCGAAGGCATCCATCTCGAAGGCGAGCTCGACCGCGACCGCCTGCTCGCGATGCGTGACATCTTCGATACGCCCGACCTGTCGTACCTCGACGACCGCATCGTCAACGGCACGTTCGAGCCGGAGCACGGCGAGCCGCATCCGCTCGCGCTGTTCACGGCCGCGCGCGTCGACTTCTCGCTGCACCGACTGCGCCACTACACGGCCACGTCGCCCACGCACTTCCAGAACTACGTGCTCTATACGAACTACCAGTTCTACATCGACGAATTCGTGAAGCTCGGCCGCACGATGATGACGGAGAGCGACGATCCCGAAGTGCGCGAGTACCGCAGCCAGTACAGCGCGTTCGTCGAGCCGGGCGACGTCGTCACGTACAACGCGAACCTCGGCAGCGAGCCCGTCGAAGGCGTCGCGCCGCCGCGGCTGCCGCAGATGCCCGCGTATCACTTGAAGCGCGCGGACGGCAGCGGGATCACGATGGTCAACATCGGCGTCGGTCCGTCGAACGCGAAGACGATCACCGATCACATCGCGGTGCTGCGTCCGCATGCGTGGGTGATGCTCGGCCACTGCGCGGGCCTGCGCAACACGCAGCGCCTCGGCGACTACGTGCTCGCCCACGGTTACGTGCGCGAGGATCACGTGCTTGATGCCGACCTGCCGCTGTGGGTGCCGATCCCGGCGCTCGCCGAAGTGCAGCTCGCACTCGAGCGCGGGGTGGCCGAGGTCACCCGGCTCGAAGGCGCCGAACTGAAGCGCGTGATGCGCACGGGGACGGTCGCGAGCGTCGACAACCGCAACTGGGAGTTGCGCGATCACCGCGAGCCCGTGCAGCGGCTGTCGCAGAGCCGCGCGATCGCGCTCGACATGGAAAGCGCGACGATCGCCGCGAACGGTTTCCGCTTCCGCGTGCCGTACGGCACGCTGCTGTGCGTATCGGACAAGCCGCTGCACGGCGAGCTGAAGCTGCCGGGCATGGCCGACACGTTCTATCGCGGGCAGGTCGATCAGCATCTGCAGATCGGTGTGAAGGCGATGGAGATCCTGCGCACGAACGGGCTCGACAAGCTGCATAGCCGCAAGCTGCGGAGTTTTGCGGAAGTGGCGTTTCAGTAACGCCGCCGCGCCGTCGCGCCCTCAACGACAAAGGCCACACGCGAACCTTCGTTCGCGTGTGGCCTTGTTCTTTGCGCTTCGGTGCGGGCTGACCGGCCCGGATGCTCAGTTGCTCAGCACTCGCCTTTCTTCGCGTGTCCCGGCGGGCAGTGATAGCCGCCGCGGCCTTCGTGACCATGATGGCGCTCGTGATCTTCCCACTCGCGGCGTTCCCAGTAGCGACGGCCATCCCAGTAGCGGTCGCCGTGCCAGCCGACGATCACCACGGGCGCAGGCGCGACGACGACCGGCGGGGGCGTGCCGATGTTGACGTCGACGTTGACGGCGTGGGCGAGGCCGGACAGTGAAAGACCGAGGCCGGCGAAGGCGAGGGCAATCAGCGAGCGTTGCATGTTGTTTTCCGTGATGTCGTTGTAAGAGGCCGGCGCGACGCGATGGACGCGAGGGGGGATCGTGCCACCGGGGGGACGCCACGCCGACGAGATACAGTGTGCGTGCACCGCGCGGAAAAGGCGAGGCGTGTTTGTTACGGCGAATTCCCGGCCCGCGGCCCGGCGGGATCGATGGCAGGCCGCACGATTTGACAATGACGGGGCGCAGGCGCGGAACGGGGCCCCCGCGTTGCGAGGCACAGGCTGCCCTGATTTGACATTCGGTGGTGCGCGGACGCGCAGCGGGATTAATGCGGCGTTACAAAATGACACGCGGCAGGTGGCGAAATCGCCATGCCTGCCGCGCGGGGTGCGGGATGCGCGATGGCCTGCCGTGAGGCCGGCCATCGACATCGATCGAATTACAGATAGAACATGCGGTCTTCTTCCGGCCGCGGCGGATGGCCTTCGCCGTCCGAGCCTTCTTCCTCGCCACTGTCCTCGTAGAACGCGAGCACGGCGTCGAGCACCTGGTCGGGATCGTCGATCACCTGCATCAGATCCATGTCTTCCGGATTGATGAGGCCCATCGGAATCAGCTGGTCGCGGAACCATTGCAGCAGGCCCTTCCAGAACTCGCTGCCGACGAGAATGATCGGCACGAGGCGCGACTTCTTCGTCTGGATCAGCGTGAGCACTTCGGACAGTTCGTCGAGCGTGCCGAAGCCGCCCGGCATCACGATCACCGCGTCGGAGTTCTTCACGAACGTGACCTTGCGCGTGAAGAAATGACGGAAGCGCAGCGAGATGTCCTGGAAGTGGTTGCCGGCCTGCTCGTGCGGCAGCTCGATGTTCAGGCCGACCGACGGCGCCTTGCCGGCGTGCGCGCCTTTGTTCGCCGCTTCCATGATACCGGGACCGCCGCCGGAGATCACCGCGAAGCCGGCGTCGGACAGCTTGCGCGCGATCTGCACCGCGAGCTTGTAGTGCGGCGTGTCGGGTTTAAGACGGGCAGAACCGTAGATGCTGACAGCCGGGCGGATCTCCGACAGGTACTCGGTCGCCTCGATAAACTCTGCCATAATCGTGAACATCTGCCACGATGCGCGCGCCTTCTTGGCCGTCGCGCGTTCTTGATCTGCGAGCGAACGCAGACTCGGAATCACTTTTCTCTTGTTCATAATGCCTGAAGAACGAAATCTGGAAGGTAAGACCCTGCTATTGGTTGACGGTTCGAGCTATCTGTATCGGGCTTACCATGCGATGCCTGATCTGCGTGGCCCTGGCGGGGAGCCGACCGGAGCGCTCTACGGAATCATCAACATGCTGCGCCGTATGCGCAAGGAAGTCAGTGCAGAGTATAGCGCTTGCGTGTTCGATGCAAAGGGCAAGACGTTCCGCGACGACCTTTATGCCGACTATAAGGCAAACCGTCCGTCGATGCCGCCTGATCTCGCGTTGCAGGTCGAGCCGATCCACGGCGCCGTGCGCGCGCTCGGCTGGCCGCTGCTGATGGTCGAGGGTGTCGAAGCCGACGACGTGATCGGCACGCTCGCGCGCGAAGCCGAGCGGCACGGGATGAACGTGATCGTGTCGACCGGCGACAAGGACCTCGCGCAGCTCGTCTCCGACCGCGTCACGCTCGTCAACACAATGACCAACGAGACGCTCGACCGCGACGGCGTGATCGCGAAGTTCGGCGTGCCGCCCGAACGGATCATCGACTACCTCGCGCTGATCGGCGACACCGTCGACAACGTGCCGGGCGTCGAGAAGTGCGGGCCGAAGACGGCCGTGAAGTGGCTGTCGCAATACGACAGCCTCGACGGCGTGATCGAACACGCGGGCGAGATCAAGGGCGTGGTCGGCGACAACCTGCGCCGCGCGCTCGACTTCCTGCCGCTCGGCCGCACGCTCGTGACCGTCGAGACGGCCTGCGATCTCGCGCCGCATCTCGAATCGATCGAGGCGTCGCTGAAGACGGACGGCGAAGCACGCGACCTGCTGCGCGACATCTTCGCGCGCTACGGCTTCAAGACGTGGCTGCGCGAAGTCGAGAGCTCGCCCGCCGAAGGCGGCGGCGCCGATGCACCGGAGGGCGACCCTGCGCCCGTGGTCGCGGCGGACATCGTTCGCGAATACGACACGATCCAGACCTGGGCGCAATTCGACGCGTGGTTCGCGAAGATCGATGCGGCCGCACTGACCGCGTTCGACACCGAAACCACCGCGCTCGACCCGATGACTGCCCGACTCGTCGGCCTGTCGTTCTCGATCGAGCCGGGCAAGGCCGCGTATCTTCCGGTCGCGCATCGCGGCCCCGACATGCCCGAGCAGCTGCCGATCGACGACGTGCTCGCGCGCCTGAAGCCATGGCTCGAATCGGCCGATCGCAAGAAGGTCGGCCAGCACCTGAAGTACGACGCGCAGGTGCTCGCAAACTACGGCATCGCGCTGAACGGCATCGAGCACGACACGCTGCTCGAATCGTACGTGCTCGAATCGCACCGCACGCACGACATGGACAGCCTCGCGTTGCGTCATCTGGGTGTCAAGACGATCAAGTACGAGGACGTGGCCGGCAAGGGCGCGAAGCAGATCGGTTTCGACGAAGTGGCGCTCGAGCAGGCCGCCGCGTATGCGGCCGAGGATGCCGACATCACGCTGCAGCTTCATCAGGCGCTGTATCCGCAGGTCGCGCGTGAAGCGGGCCTCGAGCGCGTGTATCGCGACATCGAGATGCCGGTATCGCTCGTGCTGCGCAAGATGGAGCGCACCGGCGTGCTGATCGACGACGTACGTCTGCAGGCGCAAAGCACCGAGATCGCGACGCGGCTCATCGAGCTCGAAGGGCAGGCGTACGAACTGGCCGGTGGCGAGTTCAATCTCGGCTCGCCGAAGCAGATCGGGCAGATCTTCTTCGAGAAGCTGCAGTTGCCGGTCGTGAAGAAAACGCCGAGCGGCGCACCGTCGACCGACGAAGAGGTGTTGCAGAAGCTGGCCGAGGATTACCCGCTGCCGAAGCTGCTGCTAGAGCATCGCGGGCTGTCGAAGCTGAAGTCGACCTACACCGACAAGCTGCCGCGCATGGTGAATCCGGCAACGGGCCGCGTGCACACGAACTATGCGCAGGCCGTCGCGGTCACGGGCCGGCTCGCATCGAACGATCCCAATCTTCAGAACATTCCGGTGCGCACGGTCGAAGGCCGGCGGATCCGCGAAGCGTTCATCGCATCGCCCGGCCACCGGATCGTGTCGGCCGACTATTCGCAGATCGAACTGCGGATCATGGCGCACATCTCCGGCGACGCGTCGCTGTTGCGCGCGTTCGCGCAAGGCGAGGACATCCACCGCGCAACCGCGGCCGAAGTGTTCGGCGTGACGCCGCTGGAGGTCAACTCCGACCAGCGCCGGATCGCGAAGGTGATCAACTTCGGGCTCATCTACGGGATGAGCGCGTTCGGCCTCGCGTCGAACCTCGGCATCACGCGCGATGCGGCGAAACTCTATATCGACCGCTACTTCACGCGCTACCCGGGCGTTGCGCAGTACATGGAAGACACGCGCACGGCGGCGAAGGAGAAGGGCTACGTTGAAACCGTTTTCGGTCGTCGCCTGTGGCTGCCGGAGATCAACGGCGGCAACGGCCCGCGCCGTCAGGCCGCCGAGCGCGCGGCCATCAATGCACCGATGCAGGGCACGGCGGCCGACCTGATCAAGCTGTCGATGATCGCGGTGGACGACTGGCTCACGCGCGACCAGCTCGCGTCGCGAATGATCATGCAGGTGCACGATGAACTGGTGCTCGAGGTGCCCGACGACGAACTGTCGCTCGTGCGCGAGAAACTGCCGGAAATGATGTGCGGTGTGGCGAAGCTGAAGGTGCCGCTGGTCGCTGAAGTAGGCGCCGGTGCGAACTGGGAAGAGGCACACTGACGCACCCCCGCGCGATTCCCGCTTCCCGCGGCATATTGTTGCAGGGATGCTGAATATCGAGATGGTTTGCTTGTGGTCAACGCGCAAGCTCCCGGACAATGCAAGTGAGTCAGGTCATTGTCGCGGGGGCGGCGCGCCCCGCGTTCCGGAATCGGACGCATCGAAGTGTTTCGAACTGCACATCGATGATGTCCGAACCGGTTAATCCAACGGGCGGCGCGAATGCATGCGTCTGCATCGTCTGGCGGCAGCAGTTTCGAATCGCAAAGGGGGAATCAGATGCATCGGATCATCATCGTAGGCGGAGGCGCGGGCGGCCTGGAACTGGCGACGCGGCTCGGCGACCGTTACGGCGCGCGCGCCAATCGTCCCGCGCGCGCGCTTGTCACGCTCGTCGACCGCAATCCGACCCACATCTGGAAGCCGTTGCTGCACGAGGTCGCGGCCGGCAGCATGGACCCGTTCACGCAGGAACTCGAATATGCGGCGCAGGCGCGCTGGCATGGCTTCGAGTTTCAGCAAGGCGAACTGACCGCGCTCGACCGCGCGGCGAAGCGCATCACGCTGTCGCCCGTCAACGACAGCGACGGCGCGGAACTGCTGCCCGCGCGCGACCTGGAATACGACACGCTGGTGATCGCGATCGGCAGCACGACGCACTTCTTCGGGGTGCAGGGCGCGGCCCAGAACGCGATCGCGCTCGATACGGTCGGTGAGGCCGAGCGCTTCCGCAAGCGTTTGATCGCCGCGTGCATGCGCGCCGAGCACCAGGCGCCGGTGCAGCCCGCGCCGGGCGCCGCGGCCGAGCCGCGCATCCAGGTCGTGATCGTCGGCGGTGGCGCGACGGGCGTCGAGTTGTCCGCCGAGCTGCGCAATACCGCGCAGGTGCTGTCCGTGTACGGGCTGCACAAGCTCGACCCGCGGCACGACGTCGGCATCGTACTGATCGAATCGGGGCCGCGGATTCTCCCGGCGCTGCAGGAGCGCGTGTCGACCGCAACGGCCGAACTGCTCGAAAAGCTCGGCGTGCGACTGATGCTGGCCGAGCGCGTGACGGAGGTCGCGCCCGGCGTCGTGCACACCGCGAGCGGCAAGGCGGTGCGTGCGGATCTCACGGTCTGGGCGGCCGGCATCAAGGCGCCGTCCGTGCTGTCGCATCTCGACGGCCTGCAGGTCAACAAGCTCGGCCAGCTCGACGTGCGCCGCACGCTGCAGACCTTTACCGACGACAATGTCTTCGCGCTGGGCGACTGCGCGGCATGCGCATGGCCCGGCAACGAACGCAACGTGCCGCCGCGCGCGCAGGCCGCGCATCAGCAGGCGAGCTTCCTGCTGAAGGCGATCGGATGCCGGCTCGACGGGCGTCCGCTGCCCGAGTTCACGTATCGCGATTTCGGTTCGCTCGTGTCGCTCGGTCACTTCAGTGCGGTCGGCAACCTGATGGGCGGGCTGATCGGCGGCAACATGCTGATCGAAGGGCTGTTCGCGCGGTTCATGTACATGTCGCTGTACCGGCTGCATATCGCGGCGCTGCACGGCTATCCGCGCATGATGCTCGATACGGTCGCACACTGGCTGCGCCGCACGACGCTGCCGCGCGTCAAGCTGCACTGACGGCGGTTCGTGCACCGGGCGGGCAGGGAACGCGCATCGAGCGCGTTTCCTGCCCGTTGTCTTTTTCGGGCGCAGAATGACTGCCCATGCGCGTGCGAGAACCATGCGCCGCACGTCTTTTCGTTTCAATCCGAAAGCATTCGATCGCGCAGCGGCGCTCGTTGCGTGCATGCCGCACATGGACGGGAGGGGCGGTCGGCGGCCATCGACACCGCGGTCGATGTGACGGGATCGCACCGTCGTAATCGAGTCTTACACATCTGACAGTTGACGCGACAACGGATTATTGGGCATCTTGTCCGGGTTTCCGCTTGCGGCGGGGTGCCCACCGCCGCGACATCCGCGCCGTCCGCCGGCGTGATGCCCCGTCAGGTCGGATTCGTGGCCGTGACGGCGGCGCCCAATCGAGGAGTGCATTCATGTTGAAACCTGAAGTCGACAGCCTGGTTCCCCACGTTCCGTTCTCGCGCCGCAAGTTCATGCAGGCCGCGCTGGGCGGCACCTTCGCGGCGGCCGTGCTGCCCGTGTCGGCGCAGACCATCACGACCGACAGCGCCGGGCTGGACGTCGACACCATCGAGATCCGCTCGGGCGACGCGAGCATCCCCGCGTATCGCGCGCAGCCGGTCGACAAGACGAACCTGCCGGTCGTCATTGTGATCCACGAGATCTTTGCCGTGCATGCGCATATCGCCGACGTCTGCCGTCGCTTCGCGAAACTCGGCTATCTCGCGATCGCGCCGGACTTGTTCGCGCGCCAGGGCAATGCGTCGAAGTACCCGACGATCCAGGCGCTCGTCGACAACATCGTCAGCAAGGTGCCGGACCGCCAAGTCACCGAGGATCTCGATGCGACCGTCGCGTGGGCCGGCAAGAACGGCGGCGACCTGTCGCGTCTCGGTGTGACGGGCTTCTGCTGGGGCGGTCGTCAGGCGTGGCTGTATGCGGAGCACAATCCGCACGTGCGTGCGGCCGTGGCGTGGTATGGGTTCGTCGAGGGCAAGACCGACGAGATGACGCCGTTCAATCCGGTCGATCATGCGGCGTTGCTGAAGGTGCCGGTGCTCGGGCTGTACGGCGAGAAGGACACGAACATCACGCAGGCGTCGCTGGCCGACATGCGCAAGGCAATCCAGACCAGCGACTCGAAGCTCGCGCGCCAATCCGAGATCGTCGTGTATCCGGATGCCGGTCACGCATTCTTCGCCGATTACCGGCCGAGTTACGTGAAGGGCGATGCCGAGGACGGCTGGAAGCGCGCGATCGAGTGGTTCCACAAGTACGGCGTGATGTAAACGACAAGCGGCGGCAAATGCCGCCGCGTCATCGTGTGCAGTGCCGGTGTTTTACGGCGTCGGGCCGGTCGCGATCGGCCGCGACGGATCGGCGCTCCATTCGCTCCACGAGCCCGGATACAGCGATGCGCCATGCAGCCCGGCGATTTCGAGCGCGAGCGCGTTGTGGCATGCGGTCACGCCGGAGCCGCATTGCAGGATCACGCTGTTCGGTTCGGTGCCGGCCAGCAGCGTGGTGAACGTCTCGCGCAGTTCATGGCCGGTCTTGAAGCGGCCGTCGGCGTTCAGGTTGTCCTTGAAGAACCGGTTGCGTGCGCCGGGGATGTGGCCGCCGACACGATCGATCGTTTCGTTTTCACCGCGATAGCGGTCGGGCGCGCGCGCATCGATCACGACGCGCTTGGCCGACGTCACGTTCGCGAGCACGGCTGCCGCGTCGACCGTCGATTCGAGCGGGGCTGCCGCCCGGAAGTCGCCGGCGGGCGGGTGCGGCACGTCGGTGGCCAACGGCTGGCCGGCCGCTTCCCATGCCTGCAGGCCGCCGTCGAGCACCGCAATGGAATCATGCCCGAGCCAGCGCAGCAGCCACCACAAGCGCGCCGCATAGGCGCCGCCGTGTGCGTCATAGGCGACGACCTGCTGGCCCTGCTTGACGCCGCGGCTGGCCATGAGCGTCGCGAATGCGTCGCGGGTCGGCAGCGGATGGCGGCCGTTGGTGCCGGTCTTGCGGCCGGACAGGTCGCGGTCGAGATGAAGATACTGCGCGCCCGGGATGTGCCCGGCCGCATAGGCGGCTTCGCCCGCGGCCGGATCGGCGAGATCGAAGCGGCAGTCGAATACGGCGACGCTGCCCGGCGCCGCGGCCAGACGTTCGGCGAGATTGGCTGCGGAGATGAGCGTGGTGTAGTGGGTGTGTGGCATGACGGCTCCCTGGAGTGCGAACTGGCCTGATACTCCAAGTCTAAACAAAAAAAGACGGGCCGAAACCCGTCTTTTCATATGCCGAATGCGATGCGGCGCCGAGGGCGCCGCGCGCGCTCAGAGATCGCCGAGGTGGCGGCGCAGGAACTCGTGGAAGTGCTGCATGCCGTCTTCCATCGGGCTCTGGTACGGGCCGACCTGCGATTCGCCGCGTGCCATCAGTGCACGGCGGCCGGCGTCCATCCGCATCGCGATTTCGTCGTCCTCGACGGCCGTCTCCATATAGGCGGCGCGCTCGGCTTCGACGAACTCGCGCTCGAACAGCGCGATTTCCTCGGGGTAGTAGAACTCGACGATGTTGGTCGTCTTCTGCGGGCCGCGCGGAATCAGCCACGACACGACCAGCACGTGCGGATACCACTCGATCATCAGGCCCGGGTAATAGACCATCCAGATCGCGCCGAATTCCGGCGGCACGCCGTTGCGGAACTTGAGCACCTGCTCGTGCCACTTCTGGTAGGTCGCGCTGCCCGGTTTCGCGAGGGCGTTGTGCACGCCGACCGTCTGCACGCTGTACCAGTCGCCGAACTCCCACTTGAGATCGTCACACGACACGAAACTGCCGAGGCCCGGGTGGAACGGGGCGACGTGGTAATCCTCGAGGTAGACCTCGATGAACGTCTTCCAGTTGTAATCGCACTCGTGCACTTCGACGTGATCGAACTGATATTCGGAGAAGTCGAAGTGATGCTTCGTGCCGAGGTTCGCGAGATCGCGCGCGACGTTGCGGCCTTCGGCCTCGAACAGCAGCCCCTGCCAGTTCTGCAGCGGGCTCTTGCCGAGATTCAGGCAGGGCTTGTCGGGGAAGTGCGGGGCGCCGAGTAGCTCGCCTTCCAGATCGTACGTCCAGCGGTGCAGCGGGCACACGATGTTCTGCGCGTGGCCACGCCCGTTGAGCATGATCGCCTGCCGGTGGCGGCACACGTTCGACAGCAGTTCGATCTGGTTCGTCTGGTTGCGGACCAGCACGCGGCCTTCCTTCTCGGACGGCAGCGCGAAATAATCCCCCGCCTCGGGCACCATCAACTCGTGCCCGATGTAACGAGGTCCTTTCTTGAAGAGGGTTTCGATCTCGCGCTCGAGTAGCGCCTCATCGAAGTATGCAGTGACTGGAAGCTGGCTGTGAGCCGACTTCAACTGAAGCGCGTCGCTCAGATTGGACATTCCCACTCCCGGTGTTAGCGTGAAAGCAGTGAACAACCCAACCATCGAAAAATCGATTTAGGGAAACGGACAATTATACCCGGTTCGCCCCGCAAGGCTAGGATTAAGTGCCTGATTTGTGTCAATTTTTTGTCGGGAGACAATCGGAAGGCGCACACTGTGTGTCGAAGACGGGGCCGGAATTGTGCCGGGCAGGCCAAGTCGGCAGATCGGAGAATTGTCTTTTGCCGTAGAATGTCCGACTTGTTTTGAAATTTGACACCCTCGTCCATGGCGAAAACCGCATCCCCAGGCGCCACGCCGCCCGACAATGGCACCGAACCGTTGCCGGACAATTACGAAATGGCGCTCGCGGAACTCGAGACGCTGGTTGCCCGGATGGAAGGCGGCGCGTTGAGCCTCGAGGATTCGCTCGCTGCGTATCGCCGCGGCGCGAACCTCGTTGCGTTTTGCCAACAGCAGCTTGAGAAAGTGGAACAGCAGGTTCGCGTGCTCGACGGCGCGACGCTGAAGCCGCTTTCGCCCGGAACGGCCGCCACGGACGGCGAAGACGACGATCTATGACATTCGAACAATGGATGCGGTCCGTGCTTGACCGTGTCGAGGACGCACTCGGCCACTATCTGCCGGCCGAAAACGTGGTGCCCACGCAACTCCACGAAGCGATGCGCTATGCGGTCCTCGGCGGCGGCAAGCGCGTTCGCCCGCTGCTGTGCCATGCAGCAGGCGAACTGACCGGTGCGACGGAAGCGGCGCGCAACGCGGCGGCGGCGGCGCTGGAGATGATCCACGTCTATTCGCTCGTGCACGACGACATGCCGTGCATGGACGACGACGCGCTGCGTCGCGGCAAGCCGACCGTGCACGTGCAGTACGACGAGCCGACGGCGTTGCTGGTCGGCGACGCGCTGCAGTCGCAGGCATTCGTCGCGCTGACCGACGTCGATGCGCTGTCGCCGGTGCAACAGGCCGCGCTCGTGCGCGAGCTGGCGCTGGCGAGCGGCTCGATCGGCATGGCCGGCGGGCAGGCGATCGACCTGGCGAGCGTCGGCCTCAAGCTGACGCGCGAGCAACTCGAGACGATGCACCGAATGAAGACGGGTGCGCTGCTGCGCGCGGCCGTGCGGATGGGCGCGCTGGCCGGCGACACGCCGTCGGCGGAAACGCTGGCCGCGCTCGACGTCTACGCAGGGGCTGTCGGCCTGGCCTTCCAGGTCGTCGACGACATTCTCGACGTCACGACCGATTCGGCGACGCTCGGCAAGACGGCCGGCAAGGATGCGGCAAACGACAAGCCGACCTACGTATCGATCCTCGGCCTCGACGCATCGCGTGAGCTCGCAGCCCAGCTGCGCGCCGAAGCACACGATGCGCTGAAACCGTTCGGCGCACGCGCACAGCGTCTCGCCGAACTTGCCGACCTGGTAGTGAACCGGGTCAGCTGACGCGAAGCCCGCCGCTGCGCACACGCTTACGGTGCGTGCAATAGAATGCGGGCGCGTTTGATTTCCTACAATGGAACGACGATGTACGACTTGCTGAAAACCATCGACGACCCGGCGGATTTGCGCCGCCTCGATCGTCGCCAACTCCAACCGCTCGCGGATGAACTGCGCGCGTTCGTGCTCGACAGCGTGTCGAAGACGGGCGGCCATTTGTCGTCCAACCTCGGGACGGTCGAGCTGACGATCGCGTTGCACTACGTGTTCAACACGCCGAACGACCGGATCGTCTGGGATGTGGGGCACCAGACCTACCCGCACAAGATCCTGACGGGTCGCCGCGACCAGATGCATTCGCTGCGCCAGTACGACGGCATCTCGGGTTTCCCGCGCCGCAGCGAGTCCCAATACGACACGTTCGGCACCGCGCATTCGAGCACGTCGATTTCGGCGGCGCTCGGGATGGCGATCGGCAGCCAGCTGAACGGCGACGACCGCTTCTCGATCGCGGTGATCGGCGACGGCGCGATGACGGCCGGCATGGCGTTCGAGGCGATGAACAACGCGGGCGTGTCGGAGGATGCGAAACTGCTCGTGATCCTCAACGACAACGACATGTCGATTTCGCCGCCGGTGGGCGCGCTGAACCGCCATCTCGCGCGCCTGATGTCGGGTCGCTTTTATGCGGCCGCGCGTGCGGGTGTCGAGCGGGTGCTGAGCGTGGCGCCGCCGGTGCTCGAACTCGCGCGCAAGCTCGAGGAGCATGCGAAGGGCATGGTCGTGCCGGCGACGCTGTTCGAAGAGTTCGGCTTCAACTACATCGGCCCGATCGACGGTCACGATCTCGATTCGCTGATCCCGACGCTGCAGAACATTCGCGAGCTGCGCGGTCCGCAATTCCTGCACGTGGTGACGAAGAAAGGCCAGGGCTACAAGCTCGCCGAAGCGGATCCCGTGCTCTATCACGGCCCCGGCAAGTTCAACCCGGCCGAAGGCATCAAGCCGTCGCCCACGCCCGCGAAGAAGACGTACACGCAGGTGTTCGGCGAATGGCTGTGCGATGAAGCCGAGCGCGATTCGCGTGTCGTCGGCATCACGCCCGCGATGCGCGAAGGCTCGGGCATGGTCGAGTTCGAGAAGCGCTTCAAGGATCGCTACTACGACGTCGGTATCGCCGAGCAGCACGCGGTGACGTTCGCGGGCGGTCTCGCGACCGAAGGGCTGAAGCCCGTCGTCGCGATCTACTCGACGTTCCTGCAGCGTGCGTACGACCAGCTGATCCACGACGTCGCGCTGCAGAACCTGCCGGTCGTGTTCGCGATCGACCGCGCGGGCCTCGTCGGCGCCGACGGTGCGACGCACGCGGGCGCGTACGATCTCGCGTTCATGCGCTGCATCCCGAACATGACGATCATGGCCGCGTCCGACGAGGACGAGTGCCGCCAGATGCTGCACACGGCGCTTCAGCAGCCGAACCCGACCGCGGTGCGTTATCCGCGCGGCGCGGGCACGGGCGTGGCGACGGTGAAGGAATTCACCGAGATCCCGCTCGGCAAGGGCGAAGTGCGTCGCCGGACGTCGCAGCCGGAAGGCAAGCGCGTCGCGATTCTCGCGTTCGGCACGATGGTCGCGCCGTCGCTCGCGGCGGGCGAGGAGCTCGACGCCACGGTCGCGAACATGCGCTTCGTGAAGCCGGTCGATGCGGCGCTCGTGCGTGAACTCGCCGAGACGCACGACTACCTCGTCACGGTCGAGGAAGGTTGCGTGATGGGCGGTGCGGGCTCGGCCTGCGTCGAAGCCCTGATGGAGAGTGGGGTTATCCGACCCGTAATACAATTGGGCCTCCCTGACCAGTTCATCGATCACGGCGACCCCGCGAAGCTGCTGGCGCAATGCGGCCTCGACGGCGCGGGCATCGCGAAATCGATTCGCGAACGCTTCCTGAGCCCGGCGGCCGACGTCGCCGGTCAGGCGAAGCGCGTCGCGTAAGCTGGCGCCGCCTGCGGGCGGCGTCGGTGCGACTGGCGCAACCGGTCTACATTGATGCGGAAAACATGGGCCTGCGGGCCCATGTTGCTTTTCCGGCTGCCGCGTGACGCGGCGTGCGCGTCGTCGAACGCGCGGCTTACAAGGATTGAACAAGATGAACCAGATGAATCCCGCCTTCGTGATGCCCGACGTGCAGAGCACGGTGGATACCCGCCAGATTCCGATTCAGCGCGTGGGCGTGAAGGCGGTCCGGCATCCGTTGACGGTGCGCACCGAGAGCGGCGACGTGCAGCCGACCGTCGGCGTCTGGAACCTCGACGTGCGCCTGCCCGCCGATCAGAAGGGCACGCACATGTCGCGCTTCGTCGCTCTGCTCGAAGAGAGTCGCGAGCCGCTGACGGTCGAGCGCTTCCGCGCGATGCTCGCGTCGATGCTCGTGAGGCTGGAAGCCGAGGCCGGCCGCATCGAGGTCACGTTCCCGTACTTCGTGAACAAGACGGCGCCGGTGTCGGGCGTGCAGAGCCTGCTCGACTATGAAGTGACGCTCGCGGGCGAAAGCCGCAACGGCGAAACGCGCCTGTTCCTGAAGGTGCTCGTGCCTGTGACGAGCCTGTGCCCGTGCTCGAAGAAGATCTCGCAGTACGGTGCGCACAACCAGCGCTCGCACGTGACGATCGACGCCGAGCTCGCGGCCGACCTGCCGGTCGAGGCGCTGATCCGCATCGCGGAAGAAGAGGCGTCGTGCGAGCTGTGGGGCTTGCTGAAGCGTCCGGACGAGAAGTTCGTCACGGAGCGTGCGTACGAAAACCCGAAGTTCGTCGAGGATCTGGTGCGCGACGTCGCGCAGCGTCTCGATGCGGACGAGCGCGTGGTTGCGTACGTGCTCGAAGCCGAGAACTTCGAGTCAATCCACAATCACAGCGCGTATGCGCTGATCGAGCGCGACAAGCGACACGCCGCGTAACGCTGCGTCGTTTTGCCGCTGCAATGAAAAATGGCCGCTCATCGAGCGGCCATTTTGTTTTCCGGCGTGTGCCGGCGCGTAGGGTGTCGGGTTGCGCGAATCAGCGTGCGAGCGACGCGAGATCCCAGCGCGGCTTCACCGTGAACGCGTAGTCGGCATTCGCCTGCTCGGGCCAGCGGCCGAGCCGCAATGCGCCGGCGAGCGCGATCATCGCGCCGTTGTCGGTGCAGAGCGCGAGATCGGGATAGTGCACGTCGAAGCCGCGCTTGGCCGCTGCGGCCGACAGCGCCGCGCGCAACTGGCGGTTCGCGCCGACGCCGCCCGCGACGACCAGGCGCTTGAGTTTCGTCTGCTTGAGCGCGGCGAGCGATTTCGCGACGAGCACGTCGACGGCTGCATCGACGAAGCCGCGCGCGAGGTCGGCCTTCGCGCGCTCGAGTGCTTCGCCTTCCAGCTTCGCCGCCTCGAATTTCTTCATCTGCGTGAGCACGGCCGTCTTCAGGCCGCTGAAGCTGAAGTCGAGATCGCCCGAATGCAGCATCGGACGCGGCAGCACGACCGCACCCGGCGTGCCCGTTTCCGCGAGCTTCGACACTTCCGGGCCGCCCGGATAGCCGAGGCCGATCAGCTTTGCCGTCTTGTCGAACGCTTCGCCGGCCGCGTCGTCGAGCGTCTCGCCGAGCGTCTCGTACACGCCGACGTCCGTCACGCGCATCAGTTGCGTATGGCCGCCCGACACCAGCAGCGCGATGAACGGGAACGGCGGCGGCTCGTCGACGAGCAGCGGCGACAGCAGATGGCCTTCGAGGTGATGAATGCCGACGGTCGGCTTGTTCCATGCCAGCGCGAGCGCATTCGCGATGCTCGCGCCGACCAGCAGCGCGCCGGCGAGGCCCGGGCCTTGCGTGAACGCGATCGCATCGATGTCGTCGCGGTGCGTGCCGCTTTGCGCCATCACTTCCTCGAGCAGCGGCAGCGCGCGGCGGATGTGATCGCGCGATGCGAGCTCCGGCACGACGCCACCGTATTCGCGATGCATCGCGATCTGCGAATGAAGCGCGTGCGCGAGCAGGCCGCGCTGCGTGTCGTAGAGCGCGAGGCCGGTTTCATCGCAGGAGCTTTCGATGCCGAGGACGAGCATGGGTAAGGGCGGGGGCGCGGTCTGGAGCGCGCCACAGGTAGGTCAACGTAGCCGGAAATTATAGCAGGCAGGGGCCGGTCGCCGCCGCGGACGGTCCGGGCCGGAGGCCGGGCAGGTACAATCCGCGCCATGGAAACTTATGACATCGCCGTGATCGGCGCGGGTGCCGCCGGGATGATGAGCGCCGCGGTCGCCGGGCAACTCGGCCGCCGCGTGGTGCTGATCGACCACGCGCCGCGGCTCGCCGAGAAAATCCGCATCTCGGGCGGCGGCCGCTGCAACTTCACGAATCTCTACGCAGGCCCCGACAACTACCTGTCGTCGAATCCGCATTTCGCGCGCTCGGCGCTCGCCCGTTACACGCCGCGCGACTTCCTCGGGTTGCTCAAGCGCCATCACGTCACCTGGCACGAAAAGCACAAGGGGCAGCTCTTCTGCGACCACGGCAGCGACGCGATCATCGACATGCTGAAGCACGAATGCGACGCGGGCGGCATCGCCTGGCGCCGCCCGGTGGTCGTCGATGCGGTGCGCCACGCGGCCGACGGCTTCACGCTCGACACGCAGCACGCAGGGCCGATCCGCGCACGCGCACTGATCGTCGCGACGGGCGGCCTGTCGATCCCGAAGATCGGCGCGACCGACTTCGGCTACCGGGTCGCGAAGCAGTTCGGCCACAAGCTCGTCGATACGCGGCCCGCGCTCGTGCCGCTCACGTTCGCGCAGCAGGACTGGGAGCCGTTCGCGGCGCTGTCCGGCGTGTCGCTCGAAGTGCGCGTGTCGACCGGCGACAAGAAGCGCGGCGGCGAATTCGTCGAGGATCTGCTGCTGACCCATCGCGGCCTGTCGGGCCCAGGCATCCTGCAGATCTCCAGTTACTGGCAGTCCGGCGACCCGATCCGCATCGACCTGCTGCCGCAGCGCGACGCGGTGGCCGACCTGCTCGACGCGAAGCGCACGTCGAAGCGCCAGATCGGCTCGCTGCTCGCGGACTGGGTGCCGTCGCGCCTCGCGCACGTCTGGCTCGACACCCATCGCGTCGCGGCCGACGCGCGGCTCGCGGACCTGCCCGACAAGACGTTGCGCCAGATCGGCGACGCGCTGTCCGGCTGGACGCTGACGCCGAACGGCACCGAGGGCTACAAGAAGGCCGAGGTGACGAAGGGCGGCGTCGACACGCGCGAACTGTCGTCGGCGACGATGATGAGCGCGCGGGTGCCGGGGCTGTTCTTCATCGGCGAGGCGGTGGACGTCACGGGCTGGCTCGGCGGCTACAACTTCCAGTGGGCGTGGGCGTCCGGCACGGCGGCCGGGCAGGCGGCGGCGGAATTTGCGCGCGGCGTCTGATGCGTCCGCGCAGGCCTGCCGTTGACGGGGCCCGGCCCTTAGGCCTTTGTGCGACGCTCTGCTATACTCCTAAGTCTTCTGTGCAAACCTTTATTCGTGTCGGATCATGACGATCATTCGCGTTAAAGAAAACGAGCCGTTCGAAGTCGCCATGCGTCGCTTCAAGCGCACGATCGAGAAGAACGGTCTGCTGACCGAGCTTCGTGCGCGGGAGTTCTTCGAGAAACCGACCGCCGAGCGCAAGCGCAAGAAGGCTGCCGCAGTGAAGCGTCACTACAAGCGGATTCGCAGCCAGACGCTGCCGAAGAAGCTGTACTAAACGATTGAGCGCCGCGCGGTTCACTGAGCGGCGCACCGGCGACCCCCGCACGATCGGCCTTGATCAGGGGCCGCGAGTCGCCGATGCCGGATTCGAGCAACCCGCTTGAGACATAGTCCCAAGCGGGTTTTTGTGTTGACGTCCATTCACGGGCGTCGAAGTCACGTTTCCATCCCGGGTGCAAGATGAGTTTGAAAGAGCAGATCAGCGAAGACATGAAGGCCGCGATGCGCGCGAAGGAAAGCGAGCGTCTGGCGACGGTTCGCCTGCTGCTGGCCGCGATCAAGCAGCGCGAGATCGATGATCAGGTGACCCTCGACGACGCGGGCATCACCGCCGTGATCGACAAGATGATCAAGCAGCGCAAGGACTCGATCAGCCAGTTCCAGGCCGCCGGCCGCGACGATCTCGTCGCGAAGGAACAGGCCGAACTGACCGTGCTGGGCGCCTACATGCCTGCGCAACTGTCGGACGCGGAAGTGGCTGCCGAAGTCCAGGCCGCGGTCGCGGCAACGGGCGCAGCCGGCCCGCAGGACATGGGCAAGGTGATGGGCGTGCTGAAGGGCAAGCTCGCCGGCCGTGCCGACATGACCGCTGTCTCCGCGCAGGTCAAGGCCGCGCTGTCGAAGTAAAAGCCGCTTCCCGGCGCGTCGCATGCGCGTGCGCCGGGGCATCGTATTGTCTTTTTTTCGCTCGATCCCACGGTGATTCCGCATTCGTTCCTGCAGGATTTGCTGAACCGCGTCGATATCGTCGACGTGGTGGGCCGGTACGTGCAGCTCAAGAAGGGCGGCGCCAACTTCATGGGGCTGTGCCCGTTCCATAACGAGAAGAGCCCGTCGTTTACCGTCAGCCCGACCAAGCAGTTCTATCACTGCTTCGGCTGCGGCGCGCACGGCACGGCGATCGGCTTCCTGATGGAGCACGCGGGGCTCACGTTCCCGGAAGCCGTGCAGGAACTCGCGCAATCGGTCGGACTGACCGTGCCGCACGAGCCGTCGATGCGCGGTGGGGGTGGGGGCGGCGGCGACTATCCCGCACCTGTGTCGAAATCGGTTGCGACGGCGCTGTCCGACGTGATGTCCGTTGCGTGCGACTACTATCGCAAGCAATTGCGCGGCGCGACCGTCGCGATCCAGTACCTGAAGAACCGGGGCCTGACCGGCGAGATCGCCGCGCGCTTCGGCCTCGGCTATGCGCCGGACGGCTGGCAGAACCTCGAAACCGCGTTCCCGGACTACCGCGACGAGTCGCTGGTCGAATCGGGGCTCGTGATCGTCAGCGAAAAAACCGACGCGCAAGGCGTTGCGCGACGCTACGACCGGTTCCGCGAGCGGATCATGTTCCCGATCCGCAACGTGAAGGGGCAGGTGATCGGGTTCGGCGGCCGCGTGCTCGGCAGCGGCGAGCCGAAGTACCTGAATTCGCCCGAAACGCCGCTGTTCAACAAGGGCAGCGAACTGTACGGGCTGTTCGAGGCGCGCCTCGCGATCCGCGAGCGCAAGTACGTGCTGGTCGTCGAGGGCTACATGGATGTCGTCGCGCTCGCGCAGCTCGGCTTCCCGAACGCGGTCGCGACGCTCGGCACGGCGTGCACGCCGATCCACGTGCAGAAGTTGCTGCGCCAGACCGATACGGTCATTTTCAGCTTCGACGGCGACTCGGCCGGCCGGCGTGCGGCGCGCCGCGCGCTCGAGGCGTGCCTGCCGCATGCGGCGGACAACCGGACGATCCGATTCCTTTTCCTGCCGTCCGAACATGATCCGGACAGCTACGTACGCGAATTCGGCGCGGACGCGTTCTCAGAGCAGGTCGAACGCGCGATGCCGCTGTCCCAATTTCTGTTGAACGAAGCAATTGCCGGCAAGGCGCTCGATCAGCCGGAAGGTCGCGCGAAGGCGCTGTTCGACGCGAAGCCGCTGCTGCAGGCGCTGCCGGCGAACGCGTTGCGCGCGCAGATCATGCACATGTTCGCCGACCGTCTCGATATCCCGTTCGAGGAAGTCGCGGGGCTGTCGGATGTCGATGCGCGCATTGCCGCGCCGGCGCGCCAGGCGCCCCCGCGCAGCGAGCGGCGGCGTGTGACGGACAGCGAAAAGCGGGCGTTGCGTACGCTCGTGATGCATCCGCGGATCGCGTCGCAGCTCGACGACGAACAGCTTGCGACCCTGCGCGCGCTGCCGCGCATCGGCGAGTTGTTCGCCGAAGTCGTCGAGCATGCGCGCGCGCTGGGCGACGGCGCGGAGTTCCGGCTGCTGTCGGACGTGCTGCGCACATCCTCGAACGGGGCGACTTACGAGGAAATCTTCCGCGAAATTCTGGACTATGATGAAAACGTCCGCGACTTGCTGCTACAGAATCCGGAAGACGAGACGGTGCCTGAGCGGCAGCGCGAACAGGAACGGATCGCGGGCGAGGAACTGCAGGCCGCGGTGCTCAAGATGCGCTATGACGCTTGCTGCGACCGGCTCGATCGGCTGGCGCGGCAATCCACCTTCACACCCGAGGAATTGGCCGAATTGACGGAATTGAACCAGCAGCGAACCGACATGAAGCGTCGGCTCGGGCTGTAGGCGGCCGGGGCGCCAAGAGAGGGCTCCCCAGCGTGCTATAATATAAGGTTTCCAGCGGTTTGTTTTCCAAGCAGAGGCGAGAATCGCGATGGCAAAGACGACAGGCGGAAAGAAAGCAACAGGCAAGGGCTCGACGGAGCCGACCACTAAGGTCACAGCGGCCAAGTCTGCTTCTTCCACCAGGACAACGTCTTCAGCCACGTCTGCCCCTGCAGGAAGGAAAACCGCGGCCGGCACTGCTCAGGCTGCGCCGGCGTCGGCAGCCAGAACACGGGCTGCCGCCAGACCCGACTCCGGGCCGGCCAAGCCGGCGGCGAAGCGGGCAAGTGCGAAAAGCGCAAGGGACACGACTGCCGCCGCGGACGAAACGGCAGTACGTACTACTCATGCACCCACGGTTCAACCGGCTGTCGTCCAGCAGCCGCGAGTCGATATAGCCGGTACGGCGAACTCCATGACCAAAAAGCTGAACGAAGTATCCGTCGATGACGACGCAAATCAGAGCGACGAGCAGCCCGCAGCCGCGGCTGCCCCGGGCAAATCCAAGGTGCGCGATCGTCGCGCCAAGGAAAAGGCGCTGCTGAAGGAAGCGTTCGCGACGAGCACGCCCGGCACGGCCGAGGAGCTCGAAGAGCGCCGCGTGAAGCTGCGCGCGCTGATCAAGCTCGGCAAGGAGCGCGGCTTCCTCACCTATGCCGAAATCAACGACCACCTGCCGGACAACTTCACCGAGACAGAAGCCCTCGAAGGCATCATCGGTACGTTCAACGACATGGGCGTGGCGGTATACGAGCAGGCACCGGACGCGGAAACGCTGCTCCTGAACGACAACGCGCCGGCCGCGTCGTCGGACGATGAAGTCGAGGAAGAAGCGGAAGTCGCGCTGTCGACCGTCGATTCGGAATTCGGCCGCACGACCGATCCGGTCCGGATGTACATGCGCGAGATGGGCACGGTCGAGCTGCTCACGCGCGAAGGCGAAATCGAGATCGCGAAGCGGATCGAGGACGGCCTGCGCCACATGGTGATGGCAATCTCCGCGTGCCCGACGACGATCGCCGACATCCTCGCGATGGCCGAGCGCGTCGCGAACGAAGAGATCCGCGTCGACGAACTCGTCGACGGCCTGCTCGATCCGAATGCTTCGGACTCCGCCGATACCGACGGCTTCTCCGCGAAGGAAGCGGAAGCCATCGAGAACGAGGACGAGGAAGCCGAAGAGGAAGAGGAAGAAGAGGAAGAGGAGGAAGACGACGGCGCCGCGCAGGCATCGGCCAACGCCGCCCAGCTCGAAGCCCTCAAGCGTGCGTCGCTCGAGAAGTTCTCGCAGATCAGCGAGTGGTTCGACAAGATGCGCCGCGCGTTCGAAAAGGAAGGCTACAAGTCGAAGGCCTACCTGAAGGCGCAGGAAACGATCCAGTCCGAACTGATGACGATCCGCTTCACCGCGCGTACCGTCGAGCGTCTGTGCGACACGTTGCGTGCGCAGGTGGACGAAGTGCGTCAGGTCGAGCGCCAGATCCTGCACATCGTCGTCGACAAGTGCGGCATGCCGCGCTCGGAATTCATCGCACGCTTCCCGGGCAGCGAGACGGATCTCGACTGGGCCGAGAAGATCACGGCCGAAGGCCATTCGTACAGCGCGGTGCTGTCGCGTAACGTTCCGGCGATCCGCGAACAGCAGCAGCGCCTGCTCGACCTGCAGGCGCGCGTCGTGCTGCCGCTGAAGGACCTGAAGGAAACCAACCGCCAGATGGCGGCCGGCGAACTGAAGGCGCGTCAGGCGAAGCGTGAAATGACCGAGGCGAACCTGCGTCTCGTGATCTCGATCGCGAAGAAGTACACGAACCGCGGCCTGCAGTTCCTCGACCTGATCCAGGAAGGCAACATCGGCCTGATGAAGGCGGTGGACAAGTTCGAATACCGTCGTGGCTACAAGTTCTCGACCTATGCGACGTGGTGGATCCGTCAGGCCATCACGCGTTCGATCGCGGACCAGGCGCGCACGATCCGTATTCCGGTTCACATGATCGAGACGATCAACAAGATGAACCGCATCTCGCGGCAGATCCTGCAGGAAACCGGTCTCGAGCCGGATCCGGCAACGCTCGCCGAGAAGATGGAGATGCCGGAAGACAAGATCCGCAAGATCATGAAGATCGCGAAGGAGCCGATCTCGATGGAAACGCCGATCGGTGACGACGACGATTCCCATCTCGGCGACTTCATCGAGGACAACAACACGGTCGCGCCGGCGGATGCCGCGCTGCATGCAAGCATGCGCGACGTCGTGAAGGACGTGCTCGATTCGCTGACGCCGCGTGAGGCGAAGGTGCTGCGGATGCGCTTCGGTATCGAGATGAGCACCGATCACACGCTCGAGGAAGTCGGCAAGCAGTTCGACGTCACGCGTGAGCGGATCCGTCAGATCGAGGCCAAGGCGCTGCGCAAGCTGCGTCACCCGAGCCGTTCCGACAAGCTGAAGTCGTTCCTCGAAGGGAACTGATTTCCAGCGTCTCACTTGCGAACGCCGCCGGTATCCACGTGATGCCGGTGGCGTTTGTCTCCTTTGTCGTCTTTGTTGTTACAATGCCGGCCCGGCTTCGTTGCCGGGGCGACATGTAACACGCCTTGCTTCTCATCTGGGCCCCTAGCTCATGCTTGGTTAGAGCAGCGAACTCATAATTCGTTGGTGCCGGGTTCGACTCCCGGGGGGCCCACCAGATTCTCTTCCAGGATCATCCAGGGAAGTTGTGCCGTTAAGCATAAGTTGTCCACCTGGACACGTTATGCCTGATTTCCCGATCGGCCACGTTTTGCTTTATCGGGAATCGGCTGTACGTTTGAAGGTTTGGTTCGCGGTGGCAATCGGCCGCGATTCGACGCGAAAAAGCCGACTCATTGGGTCGGCTTTTTCGTTTCTGATGTACCGGCTGCCTAGCTCAGTGCGAGCGCCTTCTAGCCCCTCTGACGTCTGTCTATGACGCCTCGGATGCCGGTCACGACCTCATGGGGGCATCCGGGCGAAACGACTGCGCCGGGACTGATCGACCGGCACCCAGCACTCGCTCGACGTGGCCGTCTGCGCTCAAACAATCGCGCGCGTGTCCATAACAGAGTCGCGATATACGCGAGCGAGAACCTCGGGTGCGCGATTAGCGCAGGCGTCGCGGTCTCGCCTCGCGAACCTGAGTTCCGTCTCTAGTCCGCTTCTAGGTAAGCGGCTCGGTATGGCCGTCCCCCACTGCTGGTTGCGCCGGCTCATGATGGGCGCGATCAGATTGACGGAGACGGTCATCCATGTCGAATTCAGCGGGCCGAGCCCATCCCCATCGCACGTATGCGCGGGAATTCAAGCAGCAGGTGATCAGAGAGACGTTGGAGCCCGGTATGTCAGTATCGATTGTTGCTCGACGGCACGACATCAACGCCAACGTGGTGTTCGGCTGGCGTAAGCAATATCGTGAAGTCAAGCTAGCAGTACCGACATTGGAAACTGCGCCGACCATATCAGGCACGGAGCTGCTGAGCGTCGACGTGATTGACTCGGCATTGGTACTGCGGGCGTCGGAGTCGACAGTGGCGTCGAAGGGGGCGGTCAGCGTACCGACACCGGTGTGCGAGATCGAGGTTGAGGTCGGCAAGCGGCGTGTCCGGATTCGTGGACTGTCTGCTGAACGCGCCGAGGCATTCCTGCAGGAATGCCTGAAGTGATCGCGTTGCCGGCCGGCACCCGCATCTGGCTTGCGGCGGGCGTGACGGACATGCGCTGCGGCTTCCAGGGGCTTGCCGCGAAGGTGCAGGCGGCGCTCGCGGAGAATCCGTTGGACGGTCACGTATTCATCTTCCGCGGGCGCCGCGGTGATCTCGTGAAGTTGCTTTGGGCCACCGACGATGGGCTGTGGCTGCTGTCGAAGCGGTTGGAACGCGGCCGCTTCATCTGGCCGCAGGCCGATGGCGGGAAGATCTCGCTCACGGTCGCGCAGCTGTCGATGCTTCTCGAAGGCATCGATTGGCGGCAACCCCGCCGCACGGCCCCCCTGTCGATGCTGTAGGTGTTGTAAACCGCTTGGGAGGCTCGTAAACTCCGGTGCATGCCGAATCTCGACGATCTACCCAACGATGTCGCTGCACTGAAGGCCATGGTGGCTCAGGCTCGCGCGTCGGCAATCGAAAGGGAACTCGAGATCGAGCAACTGCGCCGCGAGATCGCCGAGAGCGATCTCGAGATTGCACGGCTGAAACTCCTAATCGACAAGCTCAAGCGAATGCACTTCGGCCGCAAGTCAGAGAAGCTCGCCCGAGAGATCGAGGGGCTTGAATTGCGGCTCGAGGATTTGAGCGCCGGGAGCGGCGTCGCCGACGTGCAGCATGCGAAGGTCCGGCGAGAAAAGCCAGCGACAGGTGGCGAGTCGGCGGCCCGGGAGCCGCTGCCGCCACATCTGCCGCGTGAAGACCGCGTGCTCAACCGGATTCGATCTGCCCCGAGTGCGACGGCGCCACGCAGAGCCTCGGCGAGGACGTCTCCGAACAGCTCGCCCGCGTCGCGGCGACGTTCCAGGTGATTCGCACGATCCGGCACAAGATGGTCTGTCCCAGCTGTGGCCACATCGAGCAGCCGTCGATGCCGGGGTTGCCGATCGAGCGTAGCATCGCCCTGCTTCGCCGTCACTTCATCAAGGGCCGTGATCGACCCTGAAGGAACACTGGGGTTATTGAATTGGTCGCCGCACAGTAAGTAGACCTCCGAACGGATTCGCGTGACGTGGAGCGTAGGTTATGGCCGATCGACCGGCAATCATCGGTCAGACGGTTGTATCGAGCATACGGCACACTTTCAGCATGTCGACAATTGCTTCGGCGGCGTCCCCCTGATGGAACCGAGGTGATGCCTTGCAGCGTGCACTGCATCTCCTCAGCGAGAACATCTAGCACGTACCTGCCGCAATCACGATCGAGCTGGCTCATGGCAGTTCAGCATCCATTGCACACCAAAGCGATCCGTCAGTTTTCCGTAGTAGCCCCCCCACGGTTGCATGCCGAGTGCAGTCGTCACGAGACCGCCTGAACTCAACGCACTGAACAACTGATCGGTCGATTGCCTGCTGTCCATCGCCAGATGATGCGCGGACCCTCGCATCGGCTCTGCGTCATCGTTGTCCGAAGCATAGAAGACGACGCCATCCCCTTCGAACTTGGCGTGCATGACCTTCCCGCGCATTGCCTCGCTCGTGGCGGGCATCCAGTCTGCGCCGTACCGCACCATCTCTACAATCTGACCAAGACCACATGCCTCGTAGAAGCGCAGTGCCTCCTCGCAGGCGTCGGTAAAGAATAGGTAATTTGAAAGCAGCATCAAGCACTCCTTGTAGAAGGCCAAGCTCCCCGAGTCAGCCTACGAGTTGCGCATTGGTCAACGCCACACCGCCAATTCCCCAGGTGCCGTCCACCGCGTGAACCACGTTCACCCAGATGCGCTCCTTGGGCTGTTTCTCGCCCGACATCAAATGGATGATCTCCGTGGCCTCTTCGATATATCCCAATTGAATCTCGCGGGTGTTGAACGCAAATGATGGAACTTTCCACTCGATGAATACAACGGCAGCCTCCTTCGATCCGGAGAACGTGTGCTCTTTTGGCACGACGTTGATTGATCCGACGATGTTCGGCGTGATGGCCGAATTCCCCGTCAGTCCGTGCCACTTGAGCATGGCATCGGAAAGCCGGGCGAAAGCTAGCGTCTCCTGGCCCTTTGGGAGAACGCCTTCAGTAAGAGTGAGGGTGAGCGGCATGAGATGTCTCGAGTCCGAGGGTTGCGGCGTCATACGCGATTTCTCCCGTCAATCGAGTTTCGCGTAACGACCGTGATGCAAAGATAGATAACGAACGTTATCCCGTCAACTACAATGTGATCTTGGAGATAAGAGGATTTCAATGTCACGAGCTGAACAGAAGGCGCACACGCGTCAGCGCATTCTTGAGGGATCAGGACGGGCGTTTCGCAAGGGTGGATACGCAGGAACAGGAGTTGACGCTCTGGCCAAAGAGGCGGGTGTCACGTCTGGCGCCTTCTACGTCCACTTCGACTCCAAGGGCGAGGCTTTCCGTGAATCGCTGAGGCAAGGAATGGACGATTTGCGACGAGGCATCCTTTACTTCCAATCAGAGCATAGGCGTGCCTGGTGGCCGGAGTTTGTGCGGTTCTATCTCAACGCAAAGCGAACCTGCGATCTGTCGGAAGGCTGCACTCTGCAGACGTTCCCGACTGAGGTGGCACGCTCCGACCAGGAGTCGCGCGCTGCCTTCGAAGTGGCACTGCGCGAAGTTGCACAGGCTATCGTAGACGGCCCCGCCTCGCCACGCGCCCCCCGGAATCTCGAAGCCGCGTGTTCAGCTTTGGCTTCCCTAGTCGGCGCGGTGACACTCGCACGTGCGGTTGGAAACCCGACGTTTGCAGATCAGATTGCGAATGCGGCCGAGTCGGTGCTGCTGGGCCCAGTTCCACCCAGGTAACTTTGCCTCCCGAAAGCTACCTCTCGTGAATGCCCGTAACTGGCCGAGCTGAGTCAGACGATCTGACGTTGTCTGTTTGGTCCAGTCCAGCCTTATACATCTGATTGCCAGGTAAATCTGGATAGATCGTGCCCGTGATCAACGATCGTGGGCACGAGCTAACGTGATCCACACGGAATTCTCCAACCTCTCACATCATGCTCCACGCGCGCGTGAATCGGAGACCGGCCGCGCCGAGCCGCTTACGCTTCTAGCAAATTGAGCGCAAGCCAATCGAACGCAGAGGCAGCGTCGGTGGATATCGTGTGAATGCGTGATGCTGGTCAATGGCAGTCAAGGCAGCTGGCGCCAGAGAGAATCAGAATGGCGCCAGCGGGTCGGTTTCAGGCGGGCATCGGCTCGCGGCCGAAGGCTTCGAGTTCGCGCGCCAGTGACTGCGCGGCCAGTTCAACCAGTGCGCGGCCTTTTTCGCGCGTGGCCAGGCCGGGATCGGAACCGATGCGTCCGTCAGGGAAGCGGGCGCGGAAGTCGAGTGCTTCGCGGATCGGGCCGGTGTTGGCGATCGGCGGCGCGTAGTCTGCCGACTTGATCGAATCGGGGAAGGCCCACTGTGTAATCGCAATCTCGGACGGGGTGGCATGCGTGCCGTGGCCCGTCGGGAACTGGTCCCGCGCCAGTTCGCCCACGCCTTCAAGATCCCACCAGTTGCAAAGCTTCAGCGCGAAGCCCGCACGGCGACGCGCGAAGCTGGCTTCGGCATAAAGCTCGGAGAACGCAGCATCGATCGATGAGATATTGCCGCCGTGACCATTGAGGAACAGGATTTTCTCGAAACCGTGTGTCACCAGCGAGCGGGTCCAGTCGCCGATCGCGGCAATGAATGTGGACGGGCGCAGCGAGATGGTGCCAGGAAAGCCAAGGTGATGCTGTGCCATGCCGATATTGAACGTGGGTCCCACAAGGATATCGGCGGATTTTTCGGCTTCACGCGCGATGATCTCGGGACACAGCCAGTCCGTGCCAAGCAGTCCGGTAGGGCCGTGCTGTTCATTGGAGCCGATCGGCACGACGATCGTGCGGCTGCGCATGAGGAACTGCTCGATTTCGGACCAGGTAGAAAGATGTAGAAGCATGACGACTCCTTGTTACGGCTTTGCGGGTAGCTTGTTGGCGAGAATGATCAGTGCGGCGATGATCGGCAGCGTGGCCAGGATCAGCATACCGAGGTGAAGGTTGCCGGTGGCCGTCTTGGCCCATCCGATGATGGCCGGGCCCCAGAAGCCGCCTGAAAGCCCGATCGTGTTGATCAGTGCGATGCCGCCGGCTGCCCCGGGGCCCTTGATGTATTCGGAGGGCATGGCCCAGAACACCGTGTAGGTCATCCACAGTGCGCAGGTACCGAGCGTGAGCAGCACCAGCGATGCGGCGAGATTGCCGTCGACGAGGGTGGACGCGGCCAGCAGCAGGCCCCCGATGGTTGCGGGCACCGCACTATGGAAACGGCGTTCGCCCGCCCGGTCGGACCGGCGCCCCATGTAGTACATGCCGAACGCCGCCGCAATATAGGGCAGGGCCGAGTACCAGCCGAGTTGTACGGTGTCGCCCACGCCCTGCGCCTTGATGAGGGTCGGCAGCCAGAAGCTGATGGCATAGATGGCGGCGATAATGCAGAAGTACGCGAAGGCCAGCACATAGACCCGGACGTCACGTGCCACGGCCAGGAAAGAGTGATTGTGTCCCGTCGTGGATCCGATCTCGCTGGCGAGCAGGCGCTTTTCCCGCTCGGTCAGCCACGCCGCATCGGCCGGCCGGTTCGGTACGAAGAACAGTGCGAGCACGCCGAGCAGGATACAGGGCAGGCCCTCGACCAGAAACATCCATTGCCAGCCGGCCAGTCCGCCGGCGCCCGACAGCGCGGTGATCAGCCACGCTGATACCGGCCCACCGACAATGCCGCCGAGCGGGCCGGCAAGAAACACAACGGCGATGGCGCGCGCCATGCGCTGCGGGCCATACCAGCACGAGAGGTAGTAGATCATGCCCGGTGCAAAGCCCGCTTCGAAGATGCCGAGCACGAAGCGCATCGCGTAGAACATCGGCACGTTACGCACGAACAGCATGCAGGCCGAGGTAATGCCCCACAGCACCAGGATGCGGCTGAAGGTCTTGCGCGCGCCGATGCGCGGCAACATCAGGTTACTTGGTATCTCGAACAGTACGTAGCCGATGAAGAAGATCCCGGCGCCCACGCCGTACGCGGCATCGGAGAAACCGAGGTCGCCTTGCATCTGGAGCTTTGCAAAGCCGATGTTGACGCGATCGAGGTAGGCGAACAGGTAGCAGCTCAGCAGGAACGGCAGCAGCCGCCAGTTGATCTTGCTGTAGAGATTTGAGGTGTCGCCTACCGCACTTTCGTTCGGGATTGCCAGCATGCCTGTCTCCAATGTCGTACGTGGTACCGCGTTGATGCATCGGATAGTGGCAGCGCAAGGCGCAATCACCAACAGCAACCATGTGCACACTTCGTTGCCCGCAGGGCAACGCATCTGGTAGGGTGTGTGAATCTGTCCATAGGGACGGTAATCACCGGGTGGATGGATTCGACATGCGTGAAATCAATCAGCAGCGGCTGCGTTACTTCCGCGCAGTGCTCGAGCAAGGGACCATCCGCGGCGCCGCCGAGAGTCTGAACACATCGCCGTCGGTGATTACCCGGCAGATCCGGCTGCTCGAGGACGAACTTGGCGCGACGCTGTTCGAGCGCCAAGCGCGCGGCGTGAGGCCGACCGAAGCCGCCGCGCACCTGCTCGAGTTCTGGCGCGGCTACCGCTCGCATCAGGAGCGGCTCGAGGATCAGCTCCACGCGCTCAAGGGCCTGAAGCAGGGGCAGGTCCAACTGGTCCTGAGCGAGGGCTATGTGGATGCGCTGGTCAACGAGGTGCTGGCGCCATTCTGTGCGCAGTACCCGCTGCTCGAAATCGGAATGGAGATCCTCGGCGTGGATCAGGTGCTAGAAGCCGTGGCGGAAAGCCGCGCGCACATCGGGCTTGCCTTCAACCCGCCGCCGCACCCGCGTATCGAGTATCTGGCGAGTTCGTCGCAGGCGGTCGGGCTGCTGGTGCGGTCCGACCATCCGCTAGCATTGCGCGGCGGCGCGGCCAGCGTCGAGGACATGTTGTCGTGGCCGCTGGCCATGATGCCAGCATCGTTCGGTGTCGGACATGCGGCCAAGATGCTCGAATTCGCCGAGAACATTACGATACGGCCGACGCTGGTCACCAATTCGCTAACGGCGCTCAAGCAGTTCGTCGCTTACGAAAACTACATGACGCTGATCGGCGGCGAATTCGCGGCGTATCGGGAGATCGCCGCCGGCACGCTCACGGTGGTGCCGATCGATCATCCGCTCTTCAAGGGCACCCAGGCGCGATTGCTCGCGAAGGCAGGGCGGCCGTTACCGGCGGCCGCCCTCAAGCTCCTTGAACATATTCTGCGGGACATGCCGATGTTCGCACAGGGCGGAGAGTAGACGAATAAACGGACAGGTCATCGCCCAGTCGGTTCAGATGTCGATAGGTGATCGACCGGTCCTTGTCCACCGCTGCAAGCCGCTCGCCGGATTGAAGCAGGATGGGTTGCAGATGCTCTGTCATGTCTGGCAGCGTCGTTTTTTTCACCTTCGATCCGTCGGCGATATCGGCGCCGGAGATGGAGCCGGCGGGGCAGGTCAATGCTTGATGGCACATTTTTCAGCTTGACTGCGGGTATGCTTGCGTTGAATATTTATCCGATCGGATAAATATTCAACGATGGAGGAGAACGGACTTGAGCGAATCTGATCGATCGATCGCTGCTGGGCGCACGTGCTGCGCTCCTCGGCGTGAGAATTCATGCGAAGGTGTCGCGGCGTCGGTGTCCGAACCCGATCGGCTCGTGCATCCCGCGCCGGCCAATGTTCGTCTCCCGGGAGAGAACATCGTCGAGTTCGACGGCGGGACCAGCTGGGTGGGCACCGATGCGCCGGTCATCAAGGCGGATGGCGAGGCGCCGCGCCGAAAGGTGCATCTGAAGCCGTTTGGTATCGAACGGTACGCGGTGACGAACGAGCGATTCGCCGAGTTCGTGTTGGCGACCGGCTATCGCACGGATGCCGAGCGATTCGGATGGAGCTACGTGTTCGACGCTTTTCTCGAGCCCGACTGCATCGCCGAGGCGCCGGCAAACGTACCCTGGTGGCGGTCGGTGCCGGGGGCGTACTGGGCTGCCCCCGAAGGGCCGCTTTCGTCGCTTGACGGGCGCGGCATGCATCCCGTCATCCATATTTCCTGGAACGATGCGACGGCGTTTGCGCGGTGGTGCGGAGGGCGATTGCCGACCGAGGCCGAATGGGAGCATGCGGCGCGTGGCGGTGCCGATGCCCGACGTTTTCCGTGGGGAGACGAGGAACCGGCGGAAGACGCGCTCTGCTGCAACATCTGGCAAGGCCGCTTTCCCGATCGGTATAGCGGAGGCGACAGAACCTTCGGAACGGTGCGGGTCGATGCGTTTGCGGCGAATCCGGCGGGCCTCTACAACTGTAGTGGCAATGTCTGGGAGTGGTGTGTCGATCCGTTTCGCGTCAGATCGTTGTCGAGCGCCGGCAAGGCGAGAGATCGGCAGGCCGTCTCGGATCGGGAGTGCACGCTGAAAGGCGGCTCATACCTCTGTCATCGAAGCTATTGCTATCGCTATCGGATCGCGGCCCGAACCGGGCGGTCAAGGGATACCTCCGCCGGGCACACGGGATTTCGCGTGGCTTATGATCTGACGCCGAAGTAAGGCCGGGCCCGACGGATTTCTGTCGGGCTCGACGGCTGGTCATTAGCGAAAGACGAACGCCAGGACGGCTTCGCAATGGGCTTCCACGGCCTTGTCCCGCAGCGCGTTGATGCCGTGCGCGTATTTGATTTCAGCGGTCAGCAGATACGGGATCTGCGCGATCGCGGTGATCATGTACAGGAGCGTGACGGGATCGATCTTTTCGAGCCCCTTCGTCTGCGCGCTCACATGCTCGATCAGCGGAATGGTGAGGTCGTGGCGTGGGCGAATGAACGTCTGTGCCATCCATTTCAATCGTTCGGAATCACGATTGGCTTCCTGCATCATCAGGCGTGCGTGCTCCGGATACTTCGCGCAATACCGGACGTAGTTCCGGATGTACTCCTTCACGACATCGAGAGAGATTCGCCCTACATCCGACCCGGGTGGCTTCGCCTCTTCCATGAAGCGGTCGAAGAGGAAGGTCACGCTTTCCCGCCACAGATTGTCCTTGCTGCCGAAGTAGTAACGAATCATCGCGTGATTGACGCCGGCCGCGTCGGCGATATCGCGCACGCTCACCGCATCGAAGCCGCGAGTCGAAAACTGCTCGAGTGCAATGGCCAGAATTTCTGCTCGTGTCTGCTCGCTTCGTTCCTGCTGAGCCTGTCTGACAATCTGCATCGCAACGTTTCCTGAGTCGAGTCATCCGGATTGTGCCTTTCGTTCGAAGGGTTCGCAACGCCGTCCCGTGTCCGCATGAATGGCGGGGCGCATCGTCGGCCTCGCTCGGCGATGCACGCGACCGATGTCGGGGAAAGTCCCAGTGTCCACGGATCGCATTGCGCTTGACGAGGGGGCAGGCGTATCTATAAATTATCCAAGTGGATAGTTATTCAATGAAACGAGCTCTCATGACGCCTGTCGACCCTGATGCCGGTATCGAATTTTCGAATGCGGTGCTTCAATCCTCCTTATCCTCGCCGATGGCGGCGCTTGCCGATCCTGACGAACGCGCCCGGGAAGTCGAAGCCCGCATGACGGACGACGAGCGGTTTTCGATGTTGTACAGCCTGATGGTGCGCATTTTCGGCACGAACGCGCGCGAATCGCGCGTGCCGGCGCACGTCCCCGACATCGCGGGATACGTTCATGGCGTGCCGCGACTCGGAATTCCGCCGCTGCTTCTTGCCGATACCAGTCTGGGCTTGCGGGCGACCCATGACGCGAACGAGACGGCCACCGCGCTGCCGGCGGGCCTGGCGCTCGGGGCGACGTTCGATCCGATGCTGGCCACCGCGGCGGGTACGCTGATCGGCAAGGAAATGCGCGAGCGCGGCTTCAACGTCGCACTCGGCTGCGGCATCAATCTGGTGCGCGAGGTGCGCAACGGCAGGAATTTCGAATACCTGTCGGAAGACCCGCTCCTGTCGGGAAAGCTCGGTGCAGGCATGGTGTCCGGTACGCAGGCCGAGGGGGTCATCGCGTTGGTGAAACACGTCTCGCTCAACGCGAGCGAAACGAACAAGTTCTTTCTGGATGCGATCATCGACCCGGCCGCCCATCGGGAAAGCGATCTTCTCGCGTTCCAGATCGCGATCGAGACCGGTCGGCCCGGCGCGTTGATGGGCGCATACAATCTCGTCAACGGCGAATATGCGTGCGGCAACAAGCAGATCATTCAGGACACCATAAAGGACGCGATGGGGTTCGAAGGGTGGGTGATGTCGGACTGGCGCGCGGTCAATAGCTGGGATTACGCGCTCAAGGGCCTGGATCAGCATTCCGGTGCCCAGCTCGATGAATGCGAGTGGTTCAACGAACCATTGCGCAGGGCCTTCGACGAAGGTCGCATCCCCCGGAAACGGATCAGCGAGATGGTGCAACGCATGTTGCGTTCGTACTTTGCAGTGGGCATCGACCGGCCGTCCGCCGCGGAGCCGGTCGATGCGGACGCACATAACGACGTTGCGCTGGAGATTGCCCGTAAAGGCATCGTCTTGTTGCAGAACCGCGATGCGATGTTGCCACTCGGCCGGAATGTGCGGCGGATAGCGCTGATCGGCGGCTTCGCGCAGGCCGGTGTCCTGTCGGGATCCGGTTCGAGCCAGGTTCGGCCGCGCGGCGGCTACACGGCGGAGATTCCGTTCAGAAGTCACCCGTTGCTCGGCGCGACCTCGATGTGTTTTTTCGGGCCATCGCCACTCGCGCAACTGCGTGCGCGCCTGCCGGGCGCGACGATCGATTTCGACAGCGGTGCGCATATTGCCGATGCGGTGGCGCTGGCTGAAAAGGCCGACGTCGTGATCGTGAACGCGATTCGACACGAGGGCGAGCGCTTCGATTGCCCCGACATGACGTTGCCGTATGGTCAGGATGACCTGATCGAAGCCGTGGCGCGAGTGAATCCGAATGTCGTCGTCGTACTGCAGACCGGCAACCCGATCGCGATGCCGTGGCGAGACAAGGTGCGGGCCATCGTCCAGGCCTGGTTCCCGGGGCAAGCCGGTGCACAGGCAATTGCCGAAGTGTTGACCGGCGAGGTCAATCCTTCGGGGCGTCTGCCCGTCACGTTCCCCGTCAGCGTCGATCAAACACCGCATCCGCGGTTGCCCGGGGCGGATGTGGAACTCGGCACGCCGA
The DNA here is from genome assembly GCF_011753085.1 of Burkholderia sp. Tr-862. NCBI lineage: Bacteria > Pseudomonadati > Pseudomonadota > Betaproteobacteria > Burkholderiales > Burkholderiaceae > Burkholderia > Burkholderia sp. Tr-862. The sequence continues at coordinate 11,757 of NZ_VWWG01000026.1, read as the reverse complement.
TTCAGGTGCGTTATCACGAGGGCGCCGAAGTCGGTTATCGCTGGTTCGCGCAGCGAGGCGACACGCCGATGTTCGCGTTCGGTCACGGGATGAGCTATACGGACTTTGCGTACGGCGATTTTGCGGTGAGCGGCGGCGACACGGTAACGGCGAGCTTTACCGTCACCAATACCGGCCCGCGAGACGGGGACGATGTTCCGCAGCTTTATCTCACGCATGCGGCCGAAGCGACGCGGATGCGTCTGCTCGGTTTCGAGCGCGTCTGGTTGCGTGCGGGCGCGTCGGTCAGGGTGAGCATGGTCGCGGATCCGCGCTTGCTCGGTTGTTTCGATGCGACATCAGGGCGGTGGCGAATCCTTGAAGGCGACTATCGGATCGTGCTCGCTCGCTCGGCTGCAGATCACGTCGTCAATGCGACGGTTCGGCTCGCGCATCGTGAATTCGGCAGGTAAGTAACCGGCGGATCGGCTGGCGCTGTTTCGGTACGGGCGCGCTCGCGTACCGCGCATGGCCGATGGGCGGGGAATTTTCGCATCAGCAATTTATCCGGTCGAATGATTCAGGGTGGTTTTTGCCCAATCGGCTGCAATGGAGACACCATGGACGAACTCGTGCTTGCGGGGGCCGGCAGGCGCTCCCGCGGACATCTCGGCATTACCCTGACCCTGGCCTTTATCGGCGTCTGGCTTGCATTGATACCGTATCCGATGATGATCCTGCCGATGCTGGCCGAGCGCATCGCGCCGTTGGACAAGGCGAACGTGCTTGCCCGGGCGATCGGCGTCGGCGCGATCGTCGGATCGATTGCGCAACCGATCTTCGGGTTGCTGAGCGATCACACGCGCGCCCGCTGGGGCATGCGCAAACCGTGGATCTTCGGTGGCGCGGTGGCCGGTCTGGGCGCCATGGCGATCCTGGCAACGGCTCAATCGCCGGCTCAGCTTGCGCTGGGATGGGCGCTGATGGCGCTGTCGTTCAATGCGACCTTGAGCGGGCTCAATGCGATTCTCCCGGATCAGGTGCCGCCCGCCCGGCTCGGATTCTTTTCGTCGATCGTCGGATTCACACCGCCGATCGGCATTCTGCTGGGCGTGTGGATCGTGCGGCAACTGGCGCCCGATCTCGTGTCCGTCGCGATGTTGCAAGGTGCGATCGCGTTTACCGCCATCACGTGTTTTGTCGTGTTTGCGAATGACCGGAGACTCGAGGAAGGTCATTTCAAGCGGCTGCAATGGAAACGGCTGGCGGCATGTTTCTGGACGAATCCGGTCAAGCATCCCGATTTCGCCATCGCGTGGCTATCGCGTGCGTTGGTGCTGTTCGGCGTGAGTTGCCTGCAACACTATCTGATGTTCTATTTGCGCGACCGGATCGGCCTGTCGCAACAGGAAACGCCGCACGCGATGTTCATGTGCCTGTTGGTCGCCACGGCGGCGATGACGGTCAGCGCGTTGCTGTTCGGGCGACTGTCGGACCGCCTGCAACGCCGGAAGGTATTCGTCTTCGTGGCAGGGGTGGGGATGGCACTCGGTCTGCTGGCCTTGCTGGCCTGCACGACGCTCGCGCAACTGCTGGGCGTGATCGTGTGGATCGGTCTGGCGCAGGGCGCGTATCTGGCCGTCGATCTGGCGTTGGTGACCGAAGTGCTGCCCGATCCCGATACCGCGGCCAAGGACATGGGCGTGTTCCACCTCGCAAACGTGCTGCCGCAATTCGTGCTGTCGCTTTTCGTGACATGGCTGACATTGCCCGGGGGTGCGATCCGTTACGACACCTTGTTCGTAACGGCGAGTTGCGCGACGGCGCTCGGTGCGCTCGTCATCACCTTCATCAAAGCGGTTCGTTGACATCGAACGTCTCTTTACCATCGGATTTGAAATGACCAAGCAGCCCAATTTCGTCGTCATTGTCGCGGATCAGCTACGTGCCGATTGCGTGCACGCAGTGCATCCGTCAACCCAGGTCCGGACACCGAATCTGGACCGGCTCGCAGCCGACGGCGTGGCCTTTACGCAAGCGTTCGGACAGCACAGCGTGTGTTCCCCGTCGCGCGTGTCGTTCCTGTCGGGCCGCTATCCGCATGTGGGCGGTCATCGGACGCTCGGCCACTTGCTCGGTCCGAATGAACCCAATTTTCTGCGCGTCTTCAAGGAAAGCGGCTACCACGTCGCGATGGCGGGCGGCCGTGGCGACTCGTTTGCCGCCGGTGCGACTGAGTTGTCGATGCATGAGCACGGCTTCCTGCCCGAAGAAACGCGGCGCAGCGCCGGCGAATTTCTGCGGAGCAAGACGCAGGGTGATCCGAGCGATCCGATGGTCCGCGCGTTCTATCGCGGGCAGCGCACGCAGGATCAGGCGAACGTCGAATATGACGAAGTGGTGGTCAAGACAGCGGAGCACTGGCTCAAGTCTCCGCCGCGGGAACCCTGGGTGCTGTATGTCCCGCTGTTTGCCCCGCATCCTCCGTTCGAGGCGGAAGAACCGTGGTTCTCGATGTACGACCGCGAGACGGTGCCCGAACGTGTCGCCGGAAGCGGGCGCATGCCGGCCTACGTCGACGCGCTCACGAAAGCGCATGGCTGGGATCACATGACCGACGCGCAGTGGCGGGAATTGCGTGCCGTGTATTACGGGATGGTGTCGAGGCTTGACCATCACGTCGGGCGGATCGTGGATGCGGCCAGGCAGGCGACAGAGCCGGAGCGGCTGATCACCACCTTCTTCTCCGATCACGGCGAATATTTGGGCGATTTCGGCCTCGCCGAAAAGTGGCCGTCCGGTGTGCACGAATGTCTGCTGAGAAACCCGCTGATCGTGTCGGGCGTGTCGGCGCCCGGTGTGGCCGGCACCGTTTCCGACGCGTTGGTGGAAATGATCGACGTGTTTCCCACGTTGCTGGATCTGGCGGGTCTCGAGGCCACACACGCGCACTACGGGCGCAGCTTCGTGCAGTGCCTGCGCGAGACCGGTGCGGCGCATCGCGACAAGGTGTTCAGCGAAGGAGGATTTCTCGTCAGGGAAGCCGATCATTTCGAGAATGCCGGCTTCCCGTACGACATCAAGGGCACGCAGCAAAGGGAGCATCCCGAGTCGGTCGGAAAAGTGGCGGTCGTTCGCACGCTTGAATGGACTTACGTGTGGCGATTGTACGAAGGTCCGGAACTGTATCGACGGACGACCGATCCGAACGAGACGACGAATCTGGCCGGTATGCCGGAATACGCCGAGATCGAGGCCGATATGCTCGCATCCTTGTTGCGTTGGCAGGTCGAGACAGCGGATGTGCTGCCGGCCGGGAAAGGCGCCCGATTCCCGGTCGTCGATTTGCCGCGTCCCGGAGAGTGGCTCGAACAGCAGGAACGTTGACGGCGCTCAGGTCGCGGAGTTGTCGAAACCGACAACTCGGCGACCTGATTTCCAGGTCGGGCGGTGGCATTGGTCACGCAGTTTTCCGATTGAATTTTCATAATAATTACTTAACAGAACTAATTATTAAATGGAGGGGACAGTGCGGAAAGGAGCTGTAGCGGTGATCGCCATGGTGATCTCGGGATATACGTATGCGCAGTCGAGCGTGACGCTGTTCGGAACGGTCGGGGGAGGCGTGCGTTGGACCGACGGGGTACAAGGTGGGCATCAGATCGGGTTCGACAGCAATTCCATCTCGGGCAACTCGTTCGGCATCCGCGGGGTGGAAGACTTGGGCGCGGGATGGCGTGCGATCTTCATGTTGCAGAGTGGCTTCATTACTGGCACGGGCGGCACGAAAACGTCGAGTACTTTTTTCTCTCAGCGCTCCTATGTCGGGCTGGAGGGGGGATTCGGCCGGCTGATGCTGGGGCGTCAACTCAACGCAGCGGAAGACATTGGGGTTCAGCTCGACCCGAATGAGGCCAACGGGCCTTCGTTGGCCACCGTGCCGGGCATTGTGTGGGGCGGCAACTTCTTCACGCTGGACGCGCGCTTCAACAATACGATCAAGTATGTCGGGCGTAACGGCGGATTCACGTTGCGGGCGAGCTATTCGCCAGGCGGGGTGGCCGGCAATACGCGGGCCGGGACCAACTTCGCCGTCGGCACCAGCTATCAGTTTCGGACGCTTCTACTGGCAGCTGCGTATCAGAAGACCTACAACGCCAGTGCCTCGCAACGCGCGGAGACGGCGATGGGCGGCGCAACGTGGCAACTGGGGCCGACCCGGATGTATTTGAGCTACAGCGCACTGAAGGTTTCCGCGGCGACCGCGGCCGGCGCGGAACGGCGCGATCATATTCCGTCGATCGGGCTCGTATATCGAGTAACGCCCACGTTGCAGTTCACCGGTGCGACCTATTACGACATCGCCAGCAACCTGAAAAATGTCGCTGGCGCCGACGGCCGAAAAATGACGACGTATGCAATGGTCGAATATTTTCTGTCGAAGCGCTCCGAACTCTATGTTGAATTTGACCGAAACGGGTTTTCCGGTGCTTACAAGAAAGATCCCACGAACGTATCGGCGTTGAATCTTCGTCCGGACGGCCGCGCGGTGACCGGTGTTTCGATCGGGATGATCACGCAATTCTAGATACACATTCGATGGCAAGGTCGTGCTCGAACACGAAGCACGACCGGCGCATCGACTCTACGGGGAGGATGTATGCATGTTCGAGTGATGGTGTGCCGGGCCGCTGTGGCAATGGCACTGACGGTGCTGGCCGCGAGCGCGGCGGCGCAGGAGCGGCAGGCGGAACCGGCGCTTTCGTCAATGCCCGCGGCGGCGCCCTCCAAGGCGCAGAAGGCGGCGGATCGCCAATTGAGAAAGCGCGTTGCGCGCGCGCTCGGGCGAGCGAAGCGACTCGATGCGAGTCGCTTGTTGATCTTCGTGCGCGGCGATGTCGTGACGCTTTCCGGCGATGTAGCGGATTCGGAACAGAGCGCGTTGGCTATCGGTACCGCGCAGCGCGTGCCGGGCGTCGGCGAGGTACGCAACCAGCTTCGTATCCGTACACGAAACTGATAAGCAGCGAGCCGATCGCATGAAGAATGAGCGTTAATCCAGGAGTGAAATGAGCGAATCATGAAAGCAATTCTTGTGATGTACGACAGCCTCAATCGGCACATGCTCCCGCCTTATGGCAACGAGTGGGTCAAGGCGCCGAATTTCCAGCGGCTTGCCGAGCGGAGCGCTACGTTCGACAACTGCTATATCGGCAGCATGGCGTGCATCCCTGCCCGCAGGGAATTGCATACGGGGCGCTACAACTTCCTGCATCGAAGCTGGGGGCCGCTCGAGCCGTTCGACGATTCGATGCCGAACATGCTTCGACGCGAGGGCATCCATACGCATTTGGCCAGCGATCATCCGCACTATTGGGAAGATGGCGGTGCGACTTATCACACGCGCTACAGCAGTTGGGAGTTCTTTCGAGGGCAGGAAGGCGACCCGTGGAAGGGGCAAATCCGGCGGCCGCCGATTCCAGCACGGCTCAAGGGGGCGCTGAACGAGAAGGCCGCGCGACAAGACTTCGTCAACCGCCAGTACTATCCGACCGAAGATCTCCATCCGCAAACGCTGACGTTCGACGCAGGCGAGGCGTTCATCCGGGAAAATCACGATGCGGATTCGTGGTTGCTGCAGATCGAGACTTTCGATCCGCATGAACCGTTCGCCAGTTTTCCGAAGTATCGCGATCTTTATCCTCGAACGAATACGGACGCGCATTTCGACTGGCCGCCATACGGTCCGGTATCCGGCAACGAAACCGACGACGACATTCGACACGCGCGATCCGAATATGCCGCGCTGGTATCCATGTGCGATCACTCGTTGGGGCGGATTCTCGACCTGATGGATGAACTGAATCTGTGGCAGGACACGATGCTCATCGTGTGCACGGACCATGGCTACATGCTCGGCGAACACGGTTGGTGGGCCAAGACGGCGCAACCCTGGTTCGACGAGCTCGCGCATACGCCGCTTTTCATCTGGGACCCGCGTTCCCGCCGTGCAGGCGTTCGACGCCAGTCGCTCGTGCAGATGATCGACATCGCGCCGACGCTGCTCGATTTCTTTGGCGTGCAAGCGACACCGCGCATGCAGGGCGTGGCGCTCGGCAAAACCATCGACGAGGATCTGCCGGTTCGGGAGGCGGCGCTGTTCGGCATGCATGGCGAACACGTCAACGTGACGGACGGGCGCTACGTATATATGCGGTCAGGGCCGGACCCGGACCGCAACGCGCCGGTGTATGAATACACGTTGATGCCCACGCACATGCGCGAGATGTTCAGCGTCGACGAACTGCAGGCTATCGAGCTGGCGGCGCCGTTTCCGTTTTCACAGGGCGTGAGCATGATGAAGATCGCGAGCCGGCCTATCGGTTATTCGTATCGTGCCGGCACGCTGTTGTTCGACTTGCAGGCGGATCCCGGGCAGGCCCATCCGTTGTACGACGATGCCGTGGAGCAGCGCATGGCGACACTCGCTCGTGATCTGATGCGTGCCAGCGACGCACCGGACGAGCAGTATGAACGTTTGGGTTTGCCGGCCGCGGGCCCGATCGAGCGCGATCAACTGCTCGCCCGTGCCCACGCGGATCGATCGGAGGCGCTACGTCTGCATCTGGCCGCGCGTGCGCAAGTGATGCGCGCTGAAGTGGAGCACCGGCGCGTTCGCGCCGAAGCATTGCCGGACCATTGAGCCGCATGTGAAGGCTTTGCCGTCCGCAAGAAAGCGCGGCGGCAAGGCGCAAGGCACGGTCGCACGTCGTGGCCCGGCGTGGAATGCGAAAAACCCGCGAAGGCTTCACGGCCTTCGCGGGTTTTGTTTTTTCGTGCGGCAGCGCTTGGCTCCGCCGACTGGCGCGGAACCGCACGCGTCATCCGGCCGTCAGCGCGCGAAATCCGACGTGCTCTGGATGAACGTGTTCAGCTTCGAGATGTTGACGCTGCCGAAGCCCGTCGTCGCGTCCCAGCCGGCCTTTGCCTTGTAGCCGTACGTCCCGCTGCCGTTGTTGCCGGACGTCACGTCGTGCAGCAGGGCCGCGTTGGTCGGGAAGTACTTGTAGATGCTCGACGCCGGGAAGCCGAGCGCGTTGTTGTTGGCCGATTGCAGCCGCGCCCAGATGCCGGTGAAGATCGGCGCGGCGAGACTCGTGCCGCCTTCGTTGTTCAGGTAGCCCGAACCCCACAGCGTGTCGGACGTCTGGCCGTTCACCACGAGGATCGCGCCGGTGCGCAGGTCGGCGTCGAAGCCGACGTCCGGCAGCGCGCGCTTGGTCGACCCGGTGAGGCTCGACGATTGCCACGACGGCGCGGCTTCGTACTTGCTGTAGCCGCCGCCCGTCGACCACACGGTGCCTGCCTGCCAGCTCGGATCGTTCCACACGATTTCGCTGTTGTACGCGTTGGTCGACGTATTGGTGAACAGCGTCGTGCCGCCCACCGCGATTACGTAAGGCGACGTCGCGGGTTCGCTCACCGTGTAGGTCGAGCGCGACGGCGTGCCGCTCGCGCATTCGTATGCGCCGTGGTCGCCGGCCGACACGGAAAAGGTCTGCCCCTGCGCGACGGCCTGCTTGAAGATGGTGTCGTCGGTCGCCTGGGAGCCGGTGCTGTACGAGGACGATTCGCACACGCCGAGCGACACGTTGATGACCTTCGCGACGTTGTCGCTCACCGCCTTGTTGTACGCGGCGGTGATCGCCGTGAGCGTCATCGACGGCGCGACGTAGAACACGACCTGTTTCACGCTGCCGCCGGCGGCGCCGACGATCGACTGGCTGTCGAGGTTCCATTCGACGGTGCCGGATGTATCGGTGTACGAACTGCCTGACGGCCCTGTCTGAACGACGCTGCTGCTGATCGTGCCGAGGCCGTTGTTCGCGGCGAACGTGTTGAGGTCGCTGACCGTCTGCGACAGATCGCCTTCGGAGATGATGCCGACCGTGGTTTGCGAGGCCGTCGGCGTACCGTCGCCGCCATAAAGCGACGAGAACTCGGTCGGGTTGTGCGGCACCGCGGATGCGCCCGCCGGGATCGTCAGGTTGCTGGTGTTGCCTTGCGGCTTGCTGCCCGCGCCGGTATGCATGAGCTCGACGTTCTGCAGGCCGAGCACGGCGCCGACGATGCCGCCGATCGCGTTCGGCACCTGCGCGGCGTCGGTGTTCGCATAGACGCTGCGGCCGTTACGCGTGAAGCGCTTGAGCGTCGTGCGGAAGGCCGACTTGATCGTTGCCGCGGTGCCGGATGCGGACACGAGCAGGCGGTTCGGCGCGACCACGATGTTGACGAAGCCGGCCTTGCGCAGGTGCGCGACGACGGAGGCGACCTGCTGGTCGGTCGGCGCGTATTGCGCGGCGAACTGCGCCGGCGTGAGGAACTGCTTGTAGTGCGGCGAGCCGGGCGTATGCAGGTCGCGCAGGTATTGATCGAGTTGCGCTTCGTTGCGCAGGTTCAGCCCGAGCACGATGTCCACCGATTCGCCGGGCGCCATCTCGGTGGCAGCCGCCGCAGCGGCCGCGGTGCTGGCCGCCGGTGCGCCGGTGGTACTGCTGCTTTCACCCTGCTGGACGAGCGGCAGGAATCCCTTGGTGCGCGTTTCCGTCCAGCCGGCGGCCGGTGCGGCATGGACGGCCGTCATGCCGAACGAAGCGGCTGCCGCGGCGGCGAAGGCGAGCTTGACGATGCGGATGTGCTTTTGTTTCTTGTCTGCAACGTGATTCATTTTGAATTACCCCTCCGGTTGAACATCGAACGGCATGAACAACAACAGTTGACAGCGGCGCGGATCGTGTGCCGCCGATATCCGCCGCGCTCGCGTGGATGGCGCGGACGCGACGGGGCCTTTCGCCCGATCCGGAAAGGTGGTGACCTCCGGGAGCGAAATGCTGGAATGCCAGGTAGTGATGGTGCTGCGCCGCGTTGCGGGCGGCCGCGCCAGCGGGCTTGATGCGGGCGGGATGGCTAGAGCAATAGTTTCGGTGTCCTGCTCATTCGGTTCGGTCCTTCGGCCCGCTGCCGGACGGCAGCTGCCCAATGAAATGCATCGGGATGTTGCATGCGCCGACGGAAGAGAGGTGGTCGGCGACGAGAACTTCTGTGCGGCGGAAGCGAAATGCGTCGAGCGGAATCGATTGCGTGGTTTGCAATGTGTCAGATTGCTTGCATCGGACGGTATCAAGAACGAAAGTTTGGTGTCAAACTTTTTCTGATTATATGAAACAAAATTAAATGAATTAAGCTGAAATGCTTTTGAAAAGATCGGGGGTGTTTTGTAATTTTCGAAACCCGATTTGGTTGTAATCGCAACTTAATCGGCCGGATCATTCGCGGTTCGAATCGTAATGGGCGAACCGTTGTCGAAGAAACATTCGAGTCGGCGGTGCCGGTCATCCGTCGCGCCATGCGCCGGGCGTCATGACGTCCGGCGCGGAACGCCGGATTCGAGTGCGATGCCGTTGCCATTGACGAACTTTGCCGGGCGAGCGCCTCGAACACTGGCATGCGCAGCGCGGTGCAATTGCCGACGAAACATCGGCCGGCTTACAGCGCGGCGTGGGCGTGAAACGCGCGGCGAAGGCTGCTGCACCGGCCGCCGCATCGAAGCGCGTGCCGCGCACGAAGAAGCCTGCGGCACGCTGAGCGTGCGCATCGGCCATCGGCCCACGGCACGCGCGATCAGTTCGGCTTGCGCTCCGGCGGGGCGGGACGCGTCTCGGCGGCAGGCATGCCGGCGGCATCGTCATCGTTTTCGGGCGCCACAGGTCGCGAACCTTCGTCATACGCGACGAGGCTGCGCTGCGGATTCGCGATCCGGATCCCGCGTTCGCGGAACATCACGGCGATCCGCCGATTGAACTCGCGCTGCACGCCCCAGCGTGCCGAGTCCTTGCACTGGATCTGGCCTGCCAGCGCGATCATCGCGCCGTCGACCTGGTCGATGCCCCAGTAGCTGAAATCCGACAGGATGCCGTCCTTGTAATTCGGGTCGTCGCGCAACGCGGCGCCGATCTCTTTCAGCGTCGCGATCGCGAGATCGATGTCCTGGCCGTAGGCGATGCTGACCTTCACGGCCGCGTTGCCGAGCCCGCGGTTCGTGTTGTTGACGGTCGTCACCGAGCTGAACGGGATCGTGTACAGCGACCCGTCGCCCGCGCGCAGCCGCACGGTGCGGATCGACAGGTATTCGACCGTGCCCGACACGCCGGCGAGCGTGACCCAGTCGCCCACCTGCATCGCGTTCTCCATCAGCAGGAAGATCCCGGTGATGAAATCCTGCACGAGCTTCTGCGAGCCGAAGCCGAGCGCGACGCCGAAGATGCTGGCGCCGGCGAGCAGCGGGCCGATGTTCACGCCGATTTCGCTGAGGCCCGTCAGCACGACGACGAGCGCGATCATGATGAACAGCAGCGAACGCAGCATCGGCAGCAGCGTGCGCAACCGCGCCGCGCGCACGAGGTTGCCTTCGCGCGTCCATAGCTGCAGGCGCCGCTCGATCGCGATGTTCGCGGCTTCCCATACGATCAGCGCGACGACGGCCGCGATCGCGATCGTGATCAGCGCCGACGCGAGCCGATGGCCGATCGTGCCGGTCCCGAACGCATGAAAGATCGGCACGCCCCAGGTCTGCAGCAGCAGCACGACGGTCACGACGGCGATCACTGCCGACACGATCTGGCGCATCAGCGGGTAGTAGCGGTACGCGTGCAGGTGGACGAGCGTGCGATCGTCGTCGCGGCGCTGGAACAGCCGCGCGAGCGCGCCGAACACGACGATCGACACGATCCGCATGCCGACCATCACGGCGATCGAGCGGCCGCCGAGCGTGATCAGCACGCGGTAGCCGTTGTGGACGTCGAGCGCCCACACGAACCACAACGCCATCACGACGAACACCGACACGGGCGCCCACGCGTCGGCGAGCGCGTTGCCGATCATCGCGAAGGCCGGCCGCTCCTCTCCGGCGGCGCGGATGCGCGCGGCGACCGGCTGGCGGCACTGCAGGATCAGCGCCGAGATCATCAGGTGGCCGACGAGTGCGACGGCCTTCAGCAGCGCGCCGTGACCGGCGTCGCTGAGGCCGAAGCTCCCGGCGATCTCGACCGCGGCGGTGCAGGCGCCGAGGACGATCACGATCCGCGCGATCGAGCGCTGCGCGAACGCGGCCCATGCATCGCTGATGTGCAGCAGCCGCAGCTGCGGCGCATCGGGCTGGAAGAACAGCCGGCTGACGATCGTCACGAGGCGGCAGATCACGTAGATGTCGATCAGCGATTCGAGCGCGATTTCGGTCGGCGTGCCGGCGTCGTCGAGCAACGACATCGTCAGGCTCGCGACGCCGACGAACACCAGCAGCGGCACGACCCGCAGCGCGAGGCTGATCAGCGCGCGCGGCATCCGGCGCAGCAGCGTGGTGTTGCGGCGCGCATGGCCGCGGCCTTTCGACGACGTATCGGGCGTGCCGGTGCCGTCCGCATTGGCGGCGGAGTCGACCGTCGATGCTGGCGGCGTGTCGTCGTCCGGCCCGGGCGGCTCGGATCCGGCTGGCTCGTCGTCGCCCAGGCGCGACGATTCGGCGCGACGCGCGCCCAGGGCGGCCAGTGCGCGCCGCAGCAGCCGCCTCGCGAACCATTCGACGACGAACGCGGGCACGAGCACGGCGAGGATGATCCAGATCGCGCGCGTGAGGTCCGCACGTGCGTCGGCGCGTACCAGCCGCTCGTGCCACCAGTTGCCCACCGAGCCGACATCGAGCAGCGAGCGCAGCGATTCGTA
>NZ_VWWG01000281.1:0-4559 GCF_011753085.1 Burkholderia sp. Tr-862 | reverse complement strand
GGCGGCGGCCGCGGCCGCGTCGTCGGGCGGCGGCGGGGGCGGCGGCGGATCGAACGACGCCATCTCCCACCGCTGGTACGCGGTGAGGGTGGCGGCGCGCTCGCGCACGGGATCAGACATATGCGTCTTCCGCCTTGCCGCCGATCACGATCTGACCGCTCTCGGCGAGGTTGCGCACGATCTGCAGGATGCGGCGCTGCTGCGTCTCGACCTCGGACACGCGCACCGGGCCGCGTGCGTCGAGATCCTCCGCGAGCAGTTCGGCCGCGCGTTGCGACATGTTCGCGAGGAACTTCTGGCGCAGCGCGGGCGGCGCGCCCTTCAGCGCGATGATCAGCGTTTCCGACTCGACTTCCTTCAGCACCATCTGGATCGCGCGATCCTCGAGGTCGAGCAGGTTCTCGAACACGAACATCTGGTCGACGATCTTCTGCGCGAGGTCGGCGTCGTACTGGCGCACGCTTTCGAGCACGCCTTCTTCATGATTGCTCGTCATGAAGTTGAGGATCTCGGCCGCAGTGCGGATGCCGCCCATCGGGCTGCGCTTCAGGTTGTCGCTGCCCGACAGCAGGCCGGTGAGCACGTCGTCGAGCTCGCGCAGCGCGGCCGGCTGGATGCCATCGAGCGTCGCGATCCGCAGCAGCACGTCGTTGCGCAGCCGTTCGGTGAAGCACGACGCGATCTCGGAAGCCTGGTCGCGGTCGAGATGCACGAGGATCGTCGCGATGATCTGCGGATGCTCGTTCTTGATCAGTTCGGCCACCGCGCCCGAGTCCATCCACTTCAGGCCCTCGATGCCGCTCGTGTCGCTGCCCTGCAGGATCCGATCGATCAGCACGCCGGCCTTGTCCTCGCCGAGCGCCTTGGTCAGCACGGAGCGGATGTACTCGCTGGAATCGAGCGACAGCGCGGTGTGCTGCTCGGCTTCCTTCGCGAATTCCTGCAGCACGCCCTCGACCTGCTCGCGCGTGACGTTCTTCAGCGCGGCCATCGCGGCGCCGATCTTCTGCACCTCGCGCGGCGCGAGGAACTTGAATACTTCAGCGGCCTCTTCCTCGCCGATCGACATCAGCAGCAGCGCGCTCTTGGTCAGGCCTTCAGCGTTCATCGGACACCCAGTTCTTCACGACGGTGGCGACGATCTTCGGATCCTGGCGGGCGATCGTGCGCGCGTAGTCGAGGTTGCGTTCGTAGCGGTTCTTTTCGTTCTCGAAGCCGAGCAGCAGCGGATCGGGCTCGTCGGCCCTGTCCGGGGCGGGCAGGCCGTCGAGCGCGACCGGATCGTCCGGCGCCGCGAGCGCCGGGGCGACCGGCTCGGGCGGCGGGAACGCGCGGCGCATCGCCGGGCGCACGAACATGAAATAGAGCGCCGCCGCGGCTGCCGCGATGCCAAGCCACTTCGCGGCTTCCTTCGCCATCGCGATCATGTCCGGCTGGCGCCACCACGGCAGGTCGGCGTACGGATCGCCGACGGTCGAGAACGCGCTGTTCACGACGTTGACCGAGTCGCCGCGCTTCTCGTCGTAGCCCATCGCGTCCTTCACGAGCTGCTCGATCTGCGCGAGCTTGGGCGGCGGCAGCGGCTGCATCGTCACGTGGCCCTTCGCGTCGGCGACCGGCTGGTAGTTGACGACGACGGCGACCGACAGCCGCTTCACATTGCCCATCGGCTGCTCGACGTGACGGATCGTCTTGTCGAGCTCGTAGTTGGTGGTCTGGTCCTTGCGGTCGCTGACGGGCGTCGACTGCGCGCCGTTCTGGCCGTTGCCGGCGACGATCGGCGCGGAGGCCGGCTGCGGCGGCGTGTTCGACAGCGCGCCCGGCACGCCCGATGCGCCGCCCTGCGCGAGTTCGGTCGCGCTGCTGGTCTGCTGGCTGCGGATCGCGGCCTGCTGCGGCGTGCCGTTCGGGCCGTAGCTTTCCGAGGTCTGCTCGAGCTTCGAGAAATCGATGTCGGCGCTGACCTGCGAGCGCGCGTTGCCGGTGCCGAAGATCGGCGCGAGGATCGCGTCGATGCGCTTCTGCGTGTTGCGCTCGACCTGCTGCACGTACTTGAGCTGGCTCGCGTCGAGGCCGGAGGCCGACGCGGTCTGCGTCAGCAGGTTGCCGTCCTGGTCGACGATCGTCACGTTCTTCGCCGGCATGTCGGGCACACCGGACGACACCATCCGCGTGATCGCCTGCACCTGGCCCTCGTCGAGCACGCGGCCCGGGTAGAGGTCGACGAACACCGACGCGCTCGGCGCTTCCTTGTCGCGCACGAACACCGACGGCTTCGGGATCGCGAGATGCACGCGCGCGCCGCGCACCGCGTTGATCGATTCGATCGTGCGCTGCAGCTCGCCTTCGAGCGCGCGCTGGTAATTCACCTGCTCGGCGAACTGGCTGATGCCGAATTTCTGGTTGTCCATCAGCTCGAAGCCGACCGAGCCGCCCTTGGGCAGGCCCAGCGCGGCGAGCTTCAGGCGCGTTTCATGCACCTGGTTCGACGGCACGAGGATCGCGCCGCCGGCGTCGGCGAACTTGTACGGAACGTTGGCCTGCTGGAGCGCGGCGATGATCGCGCCGCCGTCGCGGTCCGACAGGTTGCTGTACAGCACGCGATAGTCGGGCGCGCGGCTCCACAGCACGAGCGCGGTGATCGCGGCGATCGCGAACGCGACGGCGATCACGAACGGCAGCTTCGGGTTGCCCTTCATCCGCGAGATGCCGGGAATGCGTTCCGCGAAACCGCCGAACCCGAAGTCCGCGCCGGCGCCGCCTGCTCCCGGCAACGCGGCGGCCGCGGTGGCGCCTGGCACCGGGCTGGCGAGGCCCGTGCGGGCGTCGGGGTTGATCAGCGAGTTGGCCTGCGAATCCATGCGTGGAGTTTCTCCGGAGCGGGACGACTGAGCCGCTCGGACGAGCGGACGGACAATGACACGTTGCGATTATCGGGATCCGGGCGCGACTCCGATCGACGGAAAAGAGCGGGGTTTCCCCCGTACTTTCGCGGCTTTGGCGTGCGCCGCGCTGCTATCCTTTTTCGCGATCCGGCATGGTGCGCATGGTGCGGCGCCGGCGCAAACGCCCGGTGGGTCCGGGTCTCTTCTCTTAGGTCTGGGGACAGCATGACTGCCAACGTCAGCGGAATCGGTTCGGTGTTGCAACAGATGCAGGCGATGGCCGCGCAGGCGGGCGGCGGCGTCGCGAGCCCGACGGCGGCGCTCGCCGGCTCGGGCGCCGCGACGGCCGGCACGTTCGCGAGCGCGATGAAGGCGTCGCTCGACAAGATCAGCGGCGACCAGCAGCACGCGCTCGGCGAGGCGCAGGCGTTCGAGGTCGGCGCGGCGAACGTGTCGCTGAACGACGTGATGGTCGACATGCAGAAGGCCAACATCGGCTTCCAGTTCGGGCTCCAGGTCCGCAACAAGCTCGTGAGCGCGTACAACGACATCATGCAGATGTCGGTGTGACGAGGCGGTCACGCCGCGGCGGCCGGGCTGGCGGCCCGCGCACCTAAAGCTTTTCAATTCCCTTCCGATAACTCCGGTACAAGGCCGCGTCGTGCAACGCAGGGCGGCGGCTTCCGCATAGCCAACGCATCACAAGGAGAAGAAGCGCATGTTTTCCCCAGGACACGCTGGAGCCAGTGCGTACGCGCGTGTCGGCGTCGAGACGGGGGTGATGGGCGCCTCCCCGCACCGGCTGATCGCGATGCTGTACCAAGGCGCGCGGCAGGCCATCGCGCTCGCGCGCATGCACCTGCAGCAGGGCAACGTGCCCGCACGCGGCGAAGCGATCGGCAAGGCGATCGGGATCGTCGAGAGCGGCCTGCAGGCGGCGCTGAACCGCGACGCGGGCGGCGAGATCGCAGGGCGCCTGGATGCGCTGTACGCCTATATCGTCCGGCGCTTGCTGGAAGCCAACATGCGCGCGAGCGACGCGATGCTGGTCGAGGTCGACGGACTGCTCGCCACGCTCGAGGAAGCGTGGACGGGCATCGCCCCCGAAGTCGCGCGGATGGCCGCACAACAGGCGGCGGACGCGGCGCGATGAATCTCAAGGCCGAGTACTTCGCCCGCTACGAGGCGCTCGCGGCCGTGTCGGGCCGCATGCTGAGCGCGGCACGCGGTGCCGACTGGAGCGCGCTGCCGGAGTTGCAGGCCGAATTCCTGCGGCTCGTCGACGGGCTGAAGGAGGCCGATCCGGGCGTCGCGCTCGACGAATCGGACCTCGGCCGCAAGCTCGGGCTGATCCGCCGCATCCTCGCCGACGACGCCGCGATCCGCGATCTCGCGAGCCCGGAAGTCGCGCGGTTGTCCGCGCTGTTCGAGGCGCGGCGCTCGACCAAGGTATTGACCGATCTCTACCGCGCGCGCGGCTAGTGCCCGTTTGCCGGGGCGGCCGTTGCCGCGTGCCCGGCTTCGCAACGATGTGGCTGAGGTGAGCAGGCTCCGATCATGACCGGTATCGACTCCGTTGCGGCCGCCCTACTGGCGAGCCGCCTCGACAGCCTGCTGAGCGGCACCGTGTCGCCGTCGGCCGGCGGCGGGGCGGCCTCGCAGGTCGGCACGCCG
>NZ_VWWG01000280.1:0-4820 GCF_011753085.1 Burkholderia sp. Tr-862 | reverse complement strand
TTGATTCCCGAGTTCTGCGCGAACAGGCTCACCGACGAGATCACGCTCGCGATCAGCGATTTTCCGACTGCGATGTGCGTGCTCTGGCCGCTGACGACATTGACGTGCTTGTCCGCGACCATCTGCACTTCGTTCTGCAGCTTCATCCACATCCGCGAACGTTCGCCGGTGTGCGCCTCGTGCGGCAGCCAGATTTCGATATTGCGGCCGCTCGCGCGCAGCGGCGCGGCGCCGGCGAGGCGGGCGAGCTGTTCGCTGGACAAGTACCAGCGGGTCGGCTGCGGCGCTTCCAGCCGCACGCCCAGCTCCTCGATCAGCGGCCGTGCGACCGCCAGCAGCGCGGCCGCGTCGCCGTCGTCGAGCGCGAGGCTGGCCGGGTCGACGAGCACGAGGTGATCGTGCGCGATCTGGACGTGCACGGGCTCGACGCACGCCCAGGCCTGCGTGCCCGGGTCGCCGCCGTCCGCGAGCAGCATGTAGGGCGCGAGCGGCGCCTCGTCGGCGGCGTTGCCCCGGCTCGCGCCGAACTGGCGGGCCAGCCAGCGCTCGTGCGGCAGCGTGCGCTGGAAGTCCTCGCCGGCCACGCGCTCGACGAGGCTCGCGCGGGCCAGCAACTTTTCGAGCGCGGGGCTGTCCAGCGTGTGCAGGGACGAGGCCGCATCGGCTGCCGACGGCAGCGCGAACGGAACGAGGAAATGGAGGCGTCGGTCGTGCATGATGGTGCGCATTGTATGGCAAACTGCGCGCGTGATCGGGCCGGCGGACGGCCCGATTGCGTCCGGCGACCGTTTTTCGACCGCGCCCGGGCGGCCGGCCGCCGCCGGATGGCGCTCCCGGGCGCGGGCCGTCATCCCCGCCGTAACCAGCAGAAAGGATTCGCTTGAAACTTCCGTATGAATGGCAGATCGGCTGGCGCTACACGCGCGCCGGCAAACGCACGACCGGCAACGGCTTCATTTCCTTCATCGCGCTCGTGTCGATGCTCGGGATCGCGCTCGGCGTCGCGGCGCTGATCGTCGTGCTGTCCGTGATGAACGGCTTCCAGAAGGAAGTGCGCGACCGCATGCTGTCGGTGCTCGCGCACGTCGAGGTGTTCTCGCCGACCGGCTCGATGCCCAACTGGCAACTGACCGCGCAAGAGGCGCGCCGCAATCCGTCGGTGACGGGCGCGGCGCCGTACGTCGATGCGCAGGCGCTGCTCACGCGCCAGGACGCGGTGAGCGGCGTGATGCTGCGCGGCATCGAGCCGTCGCTCGAACCGCAGGTGTCGGACATCGGCAAGGACATGAAGGCGGGCCAGCTGACCGCGCTCGTGCCCGGCCAGTTCGGCATCGTGCTCGGCGATGCGCTCGCCGGCAACCTCGGCGTGACGGTTGGCGACAAGATCACGCTGGTCGCGCCCGAAGGCACGATCACGCCGGCCGGGATGATGCCGCGGCTCAAGCAGTTCACGGTCGTCGGCGTGTTCGAATCGGGCCACTACGAATACGACAGCACGCTCGCGATGGTCGACATCCGCGACGCGGAGGCGCTGTTCCGGATGTCCGCGCCGACCGGCGTGCGGTTGCGGCTCACCGACATGCAGAAGGCGCCGCAGGTCGCGGTCGAGCTGTCGCACACGCTGTCGGGCAGCCTGTACATCCGCGACTGGACCCAGCAGAACAAGACCTGGTTCTCGGCCGTGCAGATCGAGAAGCGGATGATGTTCATCATCCTCACGCTGATCATCGCGGTCGCTGCGTTCAACCTCGTGTCGTCGCTCGTGATGACGGTGACCAACAAGCAGGCCGACATCGCGATCCTGCGCACGCTCGGCGCGCAGCCGGGTTCGATCATGAAGATCTTCGTCGTGCAGGGCGTGACGATCGGCTTCGTCGGCACCGCGTCGGGCGTCGCGCTCGGGTGCCTGATCGCGTGGAGCATTCCGTGGCTGATCCCGATGATCGAGCATCTGTTCGGCGTGCAGTTCCTGCCACCGTCGGTGTACTTCATCAGCGAGCTGCCGTCCGAGCTCGTCGCGGGGGACGTAATCAAGATCGGCCTGATCGCGTTCGTGTTGTCGGCCGTCGCGACGCTCTATCCGAGCTGGCGCGGCGCGAAGGTAAAGCCGGCGGAGGCGCTTCGCTATGAATGACCGCGCGACCGCATTCGCGGATTCACGACAACCCATCAGACAGGATTCGGCTGGTATGCAGGAATACGTGCTTCAGGCGCGCGGGATCACGAAGGCGTTCGTGCAGGGCGGCTTCAATGTGCAGGTGCTCAACAACACCGAGCTGACGGTGCGGCGCGGCGAGAAGCTCGCGGTCGTCGGCGCGTCGGGCTCCGGCAAGAGCACGCTGCTGCACGTGCTGGGCGGCCTCGACGAACCGAGCGCGGGCGAAGTGTCGCTGCTCGGCAAGCCGTTTACGCAGCTCGCCGAGCGCGAGCGCAACGAGTTGCGCAATCGCGCGCTCGGGTTCGTCTATCAGTTCCATCACCTGCTGCCGGAATTCACCGCGCTCGACAACGTCGCGATGCCGCTGCGCATTCGCCGGATGACGACCGAGGATGCGCGCGAGCAGGCACAGGCGATGCTCGAGCGGGTCGGTCTCGGTCCGCGTGCGAAGCATCGGCCGGGCGAGCTGTCGGGCGGCGAGCGGCAGCGCGTCGCGATCGCGCGCGCGCTGGTGACGAAGCCGGCCTGCGTGCTCGCCGACGAGCCGACCGGCAACCTCGACGGCACGACGGCCGATACGGTGTTCAACCTGATGCTCGAATTGTCCGAGACGCTCGAAACGAGCTTCGTGATCGTCACGCACGACCCCGAGCTCGCCGCGCGCTGCGACCGCATCATGCGCCTGCGCGACGGCGTGCTGCACGAGGAGCCGGCGCTGCCGGTGTGAACGAGCGCTCCCGCTGCGCTGCCGGGTGAGTCCCGGCGCCGCGGCGAGGGCGCAGGAAAACCGCCATGTGGATCGATACGCATTGCCATCTCGATGCCGCCGAATTCGACGCCGACCGTGACGCGGTCGCCGAGGCGGCGCGCGCGGCCGGCGTGTCGCGCATCGTGATCCCGAGCGTCGGGCGCGACAATTTCACGACGGTGCGCGAACTCGCGCAGCGCACGCCGGGCGCGGTCTATGCGCTCGGCATCCATCCGATGTTTACGCCGCAGGCGCACGACGCGGATCTCGACCGGCTGCGCATGGAGATCGAGGCGAGCCTCGACGATCCGCGCTTCGTCGCGATCGGTGAGATCGGCCTCGACTACTTCGTGCCGGGGCTCGATGAAGAGCGGCAGCAATTCTTCTATCAGGGGCAGCTCAAGCTCGCGCGCGAATTCGACCTGCCGGTCTTGTGCCACGTGCGCAAGTCGCAGGACCGCGTGCTCGCCGGGTTGCGTCGCTTCGGCGTGCGGCGCGGCATCGCGCATGCGTTCAACGGCAGCTTCCAGCAGGCCGATGCGTATCTCGCGCAGGGGCTGCACCTCGGCTTCGGCGGCAACGTGACGTTCGGACGCGCGTTGCAGATCCGCCGGCTCGCCGCGCAGTTGCCGCTCGACGCGATCGTCGTCGAGACGGACGCGCCCGACATCGCGCCCGAGTGGGCGTACAAATCCCGCAACGCGCCCGACCAGGTGCCGCGCATCGGCGCCGTGCTCGCCGAACTGCGCGGGATCGACGCTCACTCCCTGTCCCTATCCACAACGGCTAACGCGCTCGCTGCGCTGCCGCGCCTCGCACTTTCGTCCGCATAATCGTTGCCGGAAGGCGCCGCATCGAAATCGGCGGCGCCGGGTCGACGAGGAGGCTTGATGCGGGTGTGGTGGATCGCGTTCGCGCTCGGCGTCGTCGTGCTGCAGCGGCAGGCGGCGTTGCCGGGCGCGAGCGGCTGGGTAATCGGGGCGGCGGTGCTGGCCGGTTGCGGCGCGCTGCTCGCATGGTGTGCGCGGCGCCGTCGAACCCGTGCGATTGTCGCGCTCCGGTGGATGCTGTGCGCAAGCGCCGCCTGTGCGATCGGATTCGGCTATGCGGCCGCGCGCGCCGAATGGCGGCTGCGTGACAGCCTGCCCGTCGAGCGGGAAGGGCGCGACATCGGCGTCACCGGTGTGATCCGCGGGTTGCCGGTGATCGACGACACCGGCGCGCGACTGCTGTTGGCCGTCGAATCGAACGATGCGGGCCTGGCCCGTTTCCCGCCGGTGATCCGGTTGTCATGGCGCACATACGGCACGCCCGCCGCACGTGATGCGATTCCCGATTTGCGCGCGGCGCAGCGCTGGCGTCTCGTCGTGCGGCTGAAGCGCCCGCATGCCGAGGCGAACCCCGGCGTGCGCGACAGCGAGGCGGCGTGGCTGGCCGCGGGCATTCGTGCGATCGGCTATGTCGTCGCGCCCGAGCGCGCGGAATTGCTCGACGCGCGCGCAGCGGGATGGCGCGCATCGATCGATCGGCTGCGCGACGTGCTGCGCACCCGTATCGGCGACGCGCTCGACAACGCGCGCCATCGCGGCATCGTGACCGCGCTCGCGGTCGGTGATCAATCCGGTATCGGCGACGACGACTGGCGCGTGCTGCGCAATACGGGCACGAGCCATCTGGTCGCGATTTCGGGCCTGCACGTCGGGCTCGTCGGCGCGATCACGGGCGGGACCGTATCGATGGCTTGGCGGCGTCTGCCCTGGCGCGGCCGTGCCGCGGCGCTCCGATCGGACGCGCGCGCAGCGGGATGGCGCGCATCGATCGATCGGCTGCGCGACGTGCTGCGCACCCGTATCGGCGACGCGCTCGACAACGCGCGCCATCGCGGCATCGTGACCGCGCTCGCGGTCGGTGATC
>NZ_VWWG01000279.1:0-4642 GCF_011753085.1 Burkholderia sp. Tr-862 | reverse complement strand
CAGCCGGACGATCTCGCCGTTGATCCATTCGACTTCGGTCGCCCGGCGTGCGGCGAGATCGTCGGACATCGACGAACGCGCGAGCGGATCGATCGCGAGCATCCGGCCGCCCAGCGCGCGAAACGCGGGATCGGGGAGCTCCAGCACCGCGGGAATCCATGCGGCCGGCAACGGCGTGAGCCGCGCGGGCCGGATCGCCGCGCGGGACAACACGTCCAGCGCTTCGCGCTGCGCCAGCGCGACGCAGCGCCGGTACGCGCGTTGCGAGAGTTCGTCGCGCAGCGGCAGGTTCGCGAGCGCATTGACCGCGTTGTTCAGGTTCAGCAGCAGCTTCACCCATTGCACGGCGCGCATGTCGCGGTGCAACGCGAGCGGCAGCCCGGCACGCGCGAACGCGCCGGTGAACGGCCGCAGCGCAGGCGACGCCTCGGCCGCGAGAGCGCCGGTCGAACCCTGGTGAAACGCGCCGGACCCGCGCTCGATCACGTTGAACGGCACCATGCCGGCCAGCACGGTCGCCTGCGGCAGCGCATCGCGCAACACGTCGGCGTTGGAGAGGCCATTCTGGAAACTGACGACAACTGTGCCGGGCCGCAGCACGCCGGCGAGCTGCGCCGCGGCGTCATGCGTCGCGGCCGACTTCACCGTGACGAGCACGAGCCGCGCGGCGGCCGCAGCGGCCGGATCGGTCGAGAACGCGACCTCGGCCGGCTCGAGCGTCGCGCGATAGCCGCGCGAGTCGGTCAAGGTCAGGTCGTTCGCCCGAATCGCGTCGCCGATTCGGGCGCGGCCGACGAGCGCCACCGGCGTACCGGCCGCCGCGAGCCGGCCGCCGAGATAGCAGCCGACCACGCCCGCGCCGAACACGCAGACGGGCGCGGCCGACGTGTCAGACATGCGAATGCGCGCCGCCGTGGACGGGCCCCGAGCGCCGCTCGACTTCGCGGCGCACGTCGCCGCGCAGGCCCGCGAAGAACGCGACTTCGGCGACGACGAACAGCGGCCCGACGATCAGGCCGACCAGGTCGTCGACGAACGCGGGCTTGCGCCCCTCGAACCAGTGCCCGACGAACTGCACGATCCAGCCGAGCACGAACGCACCGATGCCGATCCCGAGCCACTGCGCGGTGGGCAGCAACGCGAGCGTCTGCGCGGCCCACAGGCCGAGCGCGAACAGCGCGGTCATCACCACGCCGAAGCGCAGGTCGAGGCGCAGGTAGAACACCACGGACGCCACGGCGAGCAACAGCGCAAGCGACAGCGCGACGCCGGCCAGCGTGCCGAGCGCCGGCCGCGACAGCAGCACCTGGACCGCAAACACGATCATCGGAATACCGACCAGGTGCGTCGCGATGTTGCGCGCGTCGCGATGGTAGGCCGCATACTGGGAAAGGTGGTCCTCGAGCGTCTTCATGGTGTCTCCTGAACGATCATTGAGCGCTATGATGCGCGTCACGCCCGAGAACCTCTGTCAGCTACCCGACATCGCGTGCCCATGCCCTCGTCGCTCGCCCCCTACCTGCCGCAGATCGAAGCGCACCCGTGGTTCGCCGCGCTGCCGCCCGCGTTGCGCGAAGACCTGCTCGCCCGCGCCGCAGTGCGGCGCCTGCCGGCCGGCCACGCGCTGTTCCGCCGCGGCGACCCGCCATGCGGGCTGTATGCGGTGCTGGCCGGCTCCCTCACCATAGGCGCGGTGGATCCGCAGGGCAAGGAAGCGCTGCTGATGGTCGCCGAACCCGTCACGTGGTTCGGCGAGATCGCGTTGTTCGACGGCCAGCCGCGCACCCACGATGCGATCGCGCTCGACGACACGCTGCTGCTGCACGTCCCGCAGGCCGCGCTGCTCGCGATTCTCGACACGACGCCCCAGTACTGGCGGCAGTTCGCGCTGCTGATGGCGCAAAAGCTTCGGCTGAGCTTCCTGACCGTCGAATCGATGAGCGTGATGCCGGCCGCGCAGCGGCTCGCCGCGCGGCTGCTGATGATCGCCGAGGGCTACGGCGGGATCAGTGCCGGCCGCACGCACATCCGGCTGTCGCAGGAAAAGCTTGCGGCGATGCTGTCGCTGACACGGCAGACCACCAACCAGCTGCTGAAGGCGCTGCAGGCCGACGGCGTCGTGCGGCTGCACGTCGGCGAGATCGAACTCGTCGACGTCGACGCGCTGCGCCGCGCGAGCGGACTGCCCGGCAGCACGGACTGACACCGCCGCGCAAGCGCAGCAATACCGCAAGCGCCGCAACCTAGCATTCCCGCCGTCATGGCATTGCGCTATCGTGGCGGCTCGTTCACCCTCCCCCGATCCGCGCTTGAGCACGTCGACCGTCACTGCTCCGTCCCGCCACGCCTGGCCCGTATTCGTCGCGTTCCTGCGGCTCGGCCTCACGTCGTTCGGCGGCCCCGTCGCGCATCTCGGCTACTTCCGCGATACGTTCGTCACGCGGCGCGGCTGGCTGACCGAGCGCGCCTATGCGGATCTCGTCGGGCTGTGCCAGTTCCTGCCGGGGCCGGCGAGCAGCCAGGTCGGGATGGCGATTGGCCTGTCGCGCGCGGGCTATGCGGGAATGTTCGCCGCGTGGCTCGGCTTCACGCTGCCGTCGGCGCTGCTGATGATGCTGTTCGCACTCGGCGTGCATGCGACGGGCATGCCGGTCGCCGCCGGCGCGCTGCACGGGCTGCGCATCGTGTCGGTCGCGGTGATCGCGCAGGCGGTGTGGGGCATGGCGCGCACGCTGTGCCCCGATGCGCGCCGCGTCACGCTGATGGCGATCGCGGCCTCCATCGCGCTGCTCGTGCCGGCCGCGTGGCTGCAGGTTACCGTGATCGTCGCGGCGGGCATCGCCGGTCTCGTGCTGTTGCCGCAGCCCGAGCGCGGCGCGCACGATCCGTTGCCGCTGCATGTGTCGCACCGCGCGGGCGTGCTGTGGCTCGCGCTGTTCGCCGCGCTGATCGTCGTGTTGCCGTTCGCGGCCAGCGCGTTCCATTCGAACACGCTCGCCGTCGTCGACGCGTTCTTCCGCACCGGTGCGCTGGTGTTCGGCGGTGGGCACGTGGTGCTGCCGCTGCTGCAGGCCGCCGTCGTCGCGCCGGGCTGGGTCGGCGATTCGGCGTTCCTGGCCGGCTACGGTGTCGCGCAGGCCGTGCCGGGGCCGCTCTTCACATTCTCGGCCTTCCTCGGTGCTTCGCTGCGCGACGCGCCGAACGGCTGGCTCGGCGGGACGATCGCGCTCGTGTCGATCTTCGCGCCGTCGTTCCTGCTCGTGGCCGGCACCGCGCCGTTCTGGGAACGCCTGCGCCGCAGCACGCGCATGCAGGCCGCGCTTGCGGGCGTGAACGCGGCCGTCGTCGGGCTGCTGCTCGCCGCGCTCTATCACCCGGTATGGAGCGACACGATCACGTCGCCAGGCGATTTCGCGGCCGCACTCGTCGCGTTCGTCGCGCTCGTGTTCTGGCGCGTGCCGCCGTGGGCGGTCGTGATCGCAAGCGCGGCGATCGGGTGGTCGTCGGGGATGATCGCCTGATCCGGCGAATGTCGGGTGTCGATTCACGTCCGACAAAAACAAAAAAGCCCTCGTCACGAGGGCTTTTTTTGGGGTGCCGCGCGCCGCATAGGCGCGCAGGACACGTGGACTTACGCGAAGTTCTTCGCTGCGAAGTCCCAGTTCACGATGTTCCAGAACGCTTCGACGAACTTCGGACGTGCGTTGCGGTAGTCGATGTAGTACGCGTGTTCCCACACGTCGATCGTCAGCAGCGCCTTGTCGGCCGTCGTCAGCGGCGTTGCGGCGTTGCTCGTCGACACGATGTCGAGCGAACCGTCGGCCTTCTTCACGAGCCATGCCCAGCCCGAACCGAACGTGCCGACCGCTGCCTTCGAGAACGCTTCCTTGAACGCGTCGTACGAACCCCACTTCGCGTTGATCGCGTCGCCCAGCGCGCCCGACGGTGCGCCGCCGCCGTTCGGCGACAGGCTGTTCCAGAAGAACGTGTGGTTCCAGATTTGCGCGGCGTTGTTGAAGATGCCGCCCGACGACTTCTTCACGATCTCTTCCAGCGACAGGTTTTCGAATTCCGTGCCGGGGATCAGATTGTTCAGGTTCGTCACATAAGCCTGGTGATGCTTGCCGTAGTGGTACTCGATCGTCTCTTTCGAGATGGTCGGCGCGAGTGCGTCTTCAGCGTACGGGAGCGGCGGGAGCGTATGAGCCATGGCGATTCCTTCGTTGAGTATGTAGGGAGGCTGTGTTGGATGCTGCCGAGCGTCCGATTGTAGGCGAGTCCGAATATCCCCGCAAACTCACGGGCATTTATCCGCGGTATGCAGAAAATCGCCGTTGGCGCTTCATCCGGCAGGACGAGACGACGATGCGCAGCATCCGTTCCCGCGCGCGGCGCAACCGCTAGATCCGGGACGCCGGGCGCGCGACCTTCGCTTCGCGTACGCCGTCCTCGTCAGATCGAATCGGTCAGCCGCGGCTGCACGTCGGCAAGCGACACGTCGGCCGAGCCTTCTGCGAGATGCACGGTCAGGCGGCGCTGCGGCTTCAGCGCGCTCGGCGCGCGCACCGCGCGGCCGGTTTGCGCGTCGATCAGCGCCGCGTAGCCGCGCTCGAGCGTGCGCTGCGGGCTCAGCACCTCGAGC
>NZ_VWWG01000278.1:0-4702 GCF_011753085.1 Burkholderia sp. Tr-862 | reverse complement strand
GACCACCGCGACCGTCGCGGCCGCGTTTCCGCTCGGGCTCGCCGCGTGCACGACGCTCGAGCCGTTCCTGCCGACCGGTGCGCGCCTTTGGGGCCGCACGACGGTCGGCGTGCGCTGCGCGGGCGAACGGCCGTGGACCGTCTACCTGCAGGCGAAGGTTGCCGTGCAGGCCACCTATTACGTCGCCGCGCGGCAGATCGCGCCCAGCGAGCCGCTCACCGCGGCCGACCTCGTCGCGCGCGACGGCGACCTGACGGTGCTGCCGCTCGCGGTGATCACCGATCCCGCGCAGGCGGTCGGCGCGACCGCGCTGGCCCGGATCTCGGCCGGGCTGCCGCTGCGCCAGGACATGCTGAAGAGCGCCGCGTCGGTGTCGGCCGGCCAGACGGTGCGGGTCGTCGCGGCCGGGCCCGGCTTCACGATCTCGGCCGAGGGCAACGCGCTCGCGAATGCGGCGCCGGGCCAGTCGGTGCGAGTGAGGATGGCCGCGGGGCAGATCGTCACGGCGATCGTCAAGGACGCCGGCACCGTGGAAATTCCGCTGTAGGGGCGGATCCCGCTGCAAGATTGCAAAGAATTGTTTATTCGGAGAATTTCGGGCTCACGATGCTAAAGTTCGGGCCGACCCGGCCGTTATCTGGGTCATACCGTACAGGAAACCCATCGTGAAGATCGATTCCACTCCGAAACCGAGCCCCCTCGCGTCGACCGGCAACGGCGCGACCCGCGCGCAATCCGGCGCGGCTTCGTCGTCGTCCGCGCAGGCGGCCGACGCAGGATCGACCGGCGGCGACACGACCGTGAACCTGTCGGGTCTGTCGGGCCAGCTGCGTTCGCAGTCGGCCTCGGGCAGCGCCGACATCGACACGGCCCTCGTCCAGTCGATCAAGGACGCGCTGAACGACGGCACGCTGACGATCGACGTGAACAAGATCGCCGACGGCGTATTGAATACCGCCCGCGACCTGCTGCAACAGCAGCGCTCGCAGGGCAACTGAGCCGGCCAGGGGCCCGTCACGCCCTGACCGGTCCCCTGGTTTGCCGGCATGCGCCACCGCGTGCCGGCGCGACGAGCATGACGCGATGAGAGAAGAGCTGCTGGCCACGGTCAACGACGAACACGCGACGGTCGAAGCGTTCGCGTCCCTGCTCGCCTACGAGGAAAAGGCGCTCACGACACCGGAGCCGCTCGACATGCTGCCCGGCATCGTCGAGAAGAAGAGCGTGCTGATCGACCGGCTCGCGCAGCTCGAGCGCACGCGCGACACGCAGCTGTCCGCGCTCGGCTTTCCGGCCGGCAAGAAAGGCATGGACCAGGCCGCCGAGCGCGATGCACGCCTCGCGGGCCGCTGGCAACTCCTGCTGCAGGCCGCCGAACGCGCGCGCCAGGCCAATGCGACCAACGGGATGCTGATCCGAATCCGGATGGACTACAACGAGCGCGCGCTCGCGGTGCTGCGCTCGGCCCCCGCGCCGGCCGGCGTCTACGGGCCCGACGGGCGCGTGTCGGCACTGATGCGCTGAAGCACCGACGTATCGAGCACGCCGGCGCATAGACGTACCGAT
The DNA here is from genome assembly GCF_011753085.1 of Burkholderia sp. Tr-862. NCBI lineage: Bacteria > Pseudomonadati > Pseudomonadota > Betaproteobacteria > Burkholderiales > Burkholderiaceae > Burkholderia > Burkholderia sp. Tr-862. The sequence goes on along the minus strand of NZ_VWWG01000278.1, from coordinate 3,136 downwards.
CACCCCGACGCTCCGACGTACCGATCACGCCAACGCTCCGACGTACTGATCACGCCGACGCTCCGACGTACTGATCACGCCGACGCTCCGACGTACCGATCATGCCGGCGCTCCGACGCGCCGGCCGCGCACCGCGCGGCCCGGCTGCGGCCGCGAGCGCCTTTCCCGCCTTACAGCAGCGGACACGCGGTGACCTGCGTGCCGCGTTCCACGCAAAGCCGTTCGTAGTCGCGCAGGTACGCACGCTCGTCGTCGTCCAGCAGCTCGATATCGATCAGGTCCCAGTCGTAGCCGACGGTGACGATGTTCTCGAACGAGACGGTGTCCGACGCGTCGTCGTCCGCGCGCACGATCACGATGTTCTCGATCCGCACGCCGCCCTTGCCCGGCACGTAGATGCCCGGTTCGACCGAAATCACCGCATTCGGCACCAGCCCGTACTTCGCGCCCGGCGCGAACCGCACGCCGCCCTCGTGGACGTGGATCCCGACGCCATGCCCGGTGCCGTGGCCGAAATCGTAGCCGTGGTCGCGGCACACCTGCCGTACCGCCGCATCGACGTCGCCGCCCGTCGCCGTCTTCGGGAAGCGCGTGACGAGCCCCTTGATGCAGGCCTTCAGCGCGACCGTATAGATCTCGCGCTGCCACGGCTGCGCGACCGTTTCCGGCCGCGTGCGACGCAGCACGACCCGCGTGCAGTCCGTCGCGAAACCGGCGTCGTAATACGCGCCGCTGTCGAGCAGCACGAGTTCGCCCTCCGTCAGCTCGACCTCCGCGCTCGCCGTCGTGTAGTGCGCGAACGCGCTGTTCGCGCCGTTCGCCGCGATCGACGGGAACGTCAGCGCGACCGCCGAGCGGGCGCCGTACGCGTCGTTGATCGTGCGGGCCAGGTCGTATTCGGTATGGCGCCGCCCTGGCTCGCCGGCCTTCGCCCAGCGCATCGTTTCGGCGATCGCCGCCGAACTGCGCGCGAACGCGTCGCGGAAGCGGTCGAGCACCGCCGGCGTCTTGCCGGCCCGCATCGCCTCGACCGGGTTGAAATCGGCGTGGCGCGCATGCGGCCACACGCGGCGCACCGACTCGACGAGCGCGCAGTTGACCGATTCGAAGCCGTAGCACACGTGGTCGACCGCGCATGACGCGAGGAAGCGCTCGAGTTCGGCGAAGTCGCGCCGGATCACGTGCAGCGCCGGATACGACGCCAGCGCGACCGGGCACCGGTCGCAGCCTTCCGGCAGGAACAGCGCGACCTGGGTGCCGACCGCGAACAGGAAGCCCAGGTGCGACGACACATTCGGGATGTGGTAGCCGCGGCTGTTCAGCAGGTACGCGAGATCGTCCGACGCACACGTGAAGAACGCCGTCTTGCCGGGCGCCGCGCCGGTGTGCGCGGCGAGCCGGCGGTTCAGCGTGTCGAGGTTCTGCGCGACGCTCGCGCCGGTCATCGTGTCCGGCAGCTCGAAGATCGGCCGCTCGACCACCCAGCCCGGCAGCGCGATCGCGCGGTCGATCTCGCGCTCGCCGAGACTCGTCCAGTCGAGCGACGCGGGCTGCGTCTGCTCGACCAGCCGGTCGCGCTGCGCGACGCTGATCCGCAGCGCGTCGTAGCCGACCCGCGCGAGCCGGCTCGCGTGCGCGATGAGCCAGTCGGCCAGCGCCTGCCAGATCGTCACGTTCATCCCGAGCTTCTCGATCCGCACCTGCGCCGGGTCGCACTGCTGTTCGGCCTGCAGGTGATAGCGGCCGTCGACGAACAACACGAACGGCGGCACGCCGAGCGCCTGCGCGGTCGCCGCGCTCAGGAAGATCCCGCAGCCGGCCGAGCCGTCGAAGCCCGACAGCGCGTAGCGCGGGTTGTTGCTGCGCGGCAGGTATTCGGTGATGTATTCGTCCTGCGACGTGACGACCACGGCGTCGAGCCGCAGCGCGTCGAGCACGCGCGACAGGCTGCGCTGCGTGTCGGCGACGCACGCGTCATACGAGGGAAGGCCGGAGAAGCTGTATTTCAGTCGATCGATCATCGGATACCCGCTATTTGATTGTTGTCGGCAGCCGGCGGTGTCACGCGACACGGCGCACGCCTGACGCGGCGCGCCGCCCGTGCGCGGACGACGCGCGGCCCTGCGGGCAGCCGGGCCGCGGCGCCGCAGCGCCGTTCCGGCGGCCGATCTCGGGAAAAATTTTTGTCTCACTTAACTTTGTTTGATGCGTGCGACAGAATCTAGAGCACGCTGAAATTGAGGTCAAGCCAAAATTTTCGTAGGGCTAAAATTACCGGCACGGCGCGCGCGGGCGGCCCGGCCATGCGCGGCGTGGCGTCGTGCGGGCGCCACCGCGCGGTACAATGCGCCGGCATTGCCGTCCCGACGGCCGTGCTTCGTGCGCTTCGCGGAACGCAACGTCCCGGCGACTGCACCGCCCCTCCGCTCGCCTCCCGACTCGTTGTCACGAAAGAGATTCATGGATTCAGACCTCATGCGTATCGGCCAGCGCATTCGGCGCCTGCGCCGGGAAGCGAAGAAGACGCTGCTGGAAGTCGCGACCGAGGCGAACCTGTCGATCGGATTCCTGTCACAGGTCGAGCGCCATCTCACCGGCATCTCGCTGTCGTCGCTCGTCAACGTCGCGAAGGCGCTGAACGTGCCGCTCGGCACGCTGATCGAGCAGCCGCGCCAGGCGCAGCCCGACTCGCGCGCGGGCCGCCGCGAACCGTACGCGGTCGACGCCACGTCGCAATGGTACGAGCGGCTGTCCACCACCTTCGACGGCAGTCAGATCCACGCGCTCAAGGTCCGGATGATGGAGGGCTACCGTTCGGAATGGGTCGCGCACGGCGGCGACGAGTTCGTGTACGTGCTGACCGGCCGCGTCTGCTACACGATCGGCAAGAAGGATTACCCGCTGTCGCCCGGCGACTCGCTGCATTTCGACGCGCGCAAGCGCCATCGCGTCGCGAATGTCGGCGACGGGCCGGCCGAACTGATCGCGGTCGGCACGCTGCCGCTCTTCGACGACAGCTGCGCCGAATTCGGGTCCGTGGCGATGGCAATCCGGCCGCACGCGCGCGATGCCGGCCCGACGCCCGGCGAGCCGCGCGTGAGCCGCCGCGAACCGGCGCAGAAACGAGAGCGTGAGA
>NZ_VWWG01000277.1:0-4493 GCF_011753085.1 Burkholderia sp. Tr-862 | reverse complement strand
CGGTCACCTATGCGAACGCGTACACGCGCTCGCGCGTGACCGACAATCTGTGCAATTTCAGCTTCGCGACCACCAGCGCGCCGACCGGCACGGTCGCGTCGCCCGCCGCGTCGCCGATGCCGGCCATCTTCGGCGTCGGCAACGGCGTGCCGCCGACGGGCGGCATCGACCTCGTGTTCAACACGGGCGCGGGCGTCGATCACCGGCTCGCGACCCCCGACGCGAGCTTCGCGGGCGCGCTGTGCCTGCGCCAGCTGTGGACCAACGGGATGCTCGACATGCCGGCGAACGTCGAGGCCGTGCGCGTGAACGCGAACCTGCAGGGCAAGCCCGCGATCATCGTGCAGGGCCGCAGCGACGCGCTGGTGCCGGTGAACCACGCGTCGCGCGCGTACGTCGCGCAGAACAGCATCAGCGAAGGCGGCCGCAGCCAGCTCGTGTTCTACGAGGTGACGAACGGGCAGCACTTCGACGCGTTCCTGCCCGTCGCGGGCTTCGATACGCGCTTCGTGCCGGTCCACTACTACAACCTGCAGGCGCTGAACCTGATGTGGCGCCATCTGAAGAACGGCGCCGCGCTGCCGCCGTCGCAGGTGATCCGCACGGTGCCGCGCGGCGGCACGCCGGGCGCCGCACCCGCACTGACGAGCGCGAACCTGCCGCCGATCGCGACGGCGCCCGGCGCGAACGCGATCACGGCCGGCGCCGGCGCGATCGACGTGCCGCTCTGACGGCATCCGCCGTACCGCGTTGATGAAGCCGGACGGTCGTCCGGCTTTTTCTTTTTGCGAGTCTGGAATCGGTCCCGCACTGGCCTTTATCAGAATGGCGAGGGCCGTAACAAATTGTTACTTTACGGCGGAAAACCCGGAATCTATTATGCGCCGGTATTTTCACTTAATTTAATAAATTCCATATAGGCGATATTCCTTTCCATCTAGTTAATCGATCCTTTCGATTTTATTAAATCGGCTCGAGTTGCGATTGGTCGCCGTTTCGCGATTAATCGGTATCTCGCCGGCTGGGATCGTTCGTCTGTTCGAAGCGAAGGTGCCTTATAGGGCGGGCTTCGCGGGGGATGCTTTTGCTGCCGATTTCACGCGCATGCGGATGACGGGCCTGAATTCGCATTGCCGCGCATTATTGAATTGCCGTTTGCAATGGAATGGATTCCATTGTGCGATCGCGGAATACGGGTGGGGTAAATCGTGCCGATCGGTATTCGCCGATCCGGTAAAAAACTCGGAAGTGCATCGCAAAACGAATGCACTCCCGGTGCGGAGCGTCGGCGCAAATGATCCTTTGCGGCCGGCGGTATTTATCGTTCTGTTCGAGAGGCAATAATGACGACACTGAAGTCCTTGAAAGACGGTTTCGCGCTATTTGGAACGACACTGAGCATGCCGCTTGCCGCAGCCGCGGCCGCGGCGCTGCTCGTCACGGGGTGCGGCGGCGACGACGGGTCCGGCCCGACCGCCGCCACCGCGGCGGCCGCGACGACGTCGAACGGCAGCGCGGCGGCCAGCACCGACGCAACGGCCGCCGTGGCCGACCAGCCGTACGTCGACAACGACGTGTACGGCACCGGACCGGATGACGCGGTCACGGATTCGACCGAAGGGGCCGCGGTCGTGCACCGTCAGGTCACGATCGGCGGCAAGACCGTCAAGTACACGGCCACCACGGGCCACCTGACCACGATCGACCCGGTCACGTCGGCGCCGAACGCGAAGATGTTCTACGTCGCGTACACGCAGGACAACCCGGACCCGTCGAAGCCGCGCCCGGTCACGTTCTTCTACAACGGCGGCCCCGGCTCGTCGTCGGTCTACCTGCTGCTCGGCTCGTACGGGCCGAAGCGCCTGCAGTCGTCGTTCCCGAACTTCACGCCGCCGGCTCCGTACAAGCTGCTCGACAACCCGGACAGCCTGCTCGACCGCACCGACCTCGTGTTCATCAACCCGGTCGGCACCGGCTATTCGGCGGCGATCGCCCCGGCGAAGAACAAGGACTTCTGGGGCACCGACCAGGACGCGCACTCGATCGACCGCTTCATCCAGCGCTACCTGACCAAGTACTCGCGCTGGAATTCGCCGAAGTTCCTGTACGGCGAGTCGTACGGCACGGCGCGCAGCGCGGTCGTGTCGTGGGTGCTGCATGAGGACGGCATCGACCTGAACGGGATCACGCTGCAGTCGTCGATCCTCGACTATGCGAATGCGCTGTCCGCGCCGGGCACGTTCCCGACGCTCGCGGCCGACGCGTTCTACTGGAAGAAGACGACGCTCAATCCGACACCGACCGATCTCGACGCGTACATGGTGCAGGCCCGCAACTACGCGGACAACACGCTCGCGCCGCTCGCGCAGAAGCCGAACCCGCAGGACGGCGGCTTCGTGAACGTGCGGCTGAACCTGAACCTGCAGACCGCGCAGCAGATGGGTTCGTACATCGGCACGGATCCGACGTCGCTGATCCAGACCTTCGGCAATCCGGCCGCACTCGGCAACGTACCGTCGTCGAACGACAACCCGCCGTACACGTTCTTCCTGACGCTCGTGCCGGGCACGCAGATCGGCCAGTACGACGGTCGTGCGAATTTCACGGGCAAGGGCATCGCGCCGTACATCCTGCCGAACTCGGGCAGCAACGATCCGTCGATCACGAACGTCGGCGGCGCGTACACGGTGCTTTGGAACAGCTACATCAACACCGACCTCAAGTACACGTCGACGTCGTCGTTCGTGGACCTGAACGACCAGGTCTTCAACAACTGGGACTTCAGCCACACCGACCCGACCGGCGCGAACAAGGGCGGCGGCAATACGCTGTACACGGCGGGCGACCTGGCGGCGACGATGAGCGTGAACCCGGACCTGAAGGTGCTGTCGGCGAACGGCTACTTCGATGCGGTCACGCCGTTCCACCAGACCGAGCTGACGCTCGCGCAGATGCCGCTCGATCCGACGCTCAAGGCGCAGAACCTGACGATCAAGAACTACCCGTCGGGCCACATGATCTACCTGAACGACGCGTCGCGGACCGCGCTGAAGGGCGACCTCGGCAACTTCTACGACGGCATCCTCGCGAACCGTACCGCGCTGCAGCGCGTGCTGAAGCTGCAGGCACGTACGCAGCAGCTCAAGCAGCAGCAATTGAAGCAGCAGGGGCAGTAAGCGTCGCGTGGCGGCCCGCGCGGCCCGGCCTTGCGCCGGGCGGTGCGGATTTCGCGAGGCCCCGGATGGACGACAGCCCGATCGGCGCAGGCCGGTCGGGCTGTTTTTTGTGGAGACGGTGCCGGCGCGCCAGGCGCCGCAAGCAGCGCGTCTCGCGGCGCGGGAACCGCCGGCCGCGTCGTTACGCGAGCACGAGCCGTATGCCGACCGCGACGAGTGTCGCGGCGAGCAGGTTGCGCAGCAGCCGCTCGGGCGCGCGCGCGGACAGCACGCTGCCGAGCACGATGCCGGGCAGCGAGCCGAGCAGCAGCGACAGCAGCATCGACCAGTCGACCGAGCCGAGCAGCCAGTGGCCCATGCCCGCGACGAGCGTGAGCGGCACAGCGTGCGCGATGTCGGACCCGACGATGCGGGTGGTCGCGAGCGCCGGGTACAGCAGCAGAAGCACGGTGACGCCGATCGCGCCGGCGCCGACCGACGTCATCGACACGAGCACGCCGAGCACGGCGCCCGTCAGCACGGTCGACCACAGCGTGCGCGCGGGGCTCGGCGCGAGCGGGTTGCGTACGGCGAGCGCGGTGAGTTGCGGGCGGAAGATCAGCGCGAGCGACGTGAGCAGCAGCGCGATGCCGAGCACCAGCTGGATCATCCGCGCGGTGCCGGGCGAATTCACCCCGTGCGTGTGCAGCACCCACAGCGTGACGGCCGCGGCCGGGACGCTGCCGGCCGCGAGCCGGCCGGTGATGCGCCAGTCGATCGACCCCTTCAGCCCGTGGACGAGCGTGCCGGTCGCCTTGGTCGCGGCTGCGTACAGCAGGTCGGTGCCGACCGCCGTCGCGGGGTGGACGCCGAACAGCAGCACGAGGATCGGCGTCATCAGCGAACCGCCGCCGACGCCCGTCAGGCCGACGAGAATGCCGACGAACAGGCCGGACAGGGAGTACAGCAGATCGATATGGGGGAGCGACATCGGAAGCAGGCGGTTATGCGACGTTCGGCGGCGGCGCGCGGCTGCGGCGCGCGCGTCAAAGTCCGCCATTGTCGCAAAAGTGGCGCGTTGGTGTACGACTACGTTAAAAATCGGCCGGCAAGGCCCGCCGGGCGGGCCGTTCGCGGCGGGTGAAACGTGCGTTTGAACAGGCGCCGGGCCCGACGGAGCGGCGCACCGGTGTCCGTGGGCGGGTTGGCCGATGCCCGGCTATCGGGCAGGACGGGGCTGATGCGGGAGGCAAGGCCGGGCGGAGCGCGCCCCGGCTTGGCCCGCCGGCCGTCAGTGCAGCGCGGGGCCGACACCCGAAACGGCGTCCTGGCGGCGGA
>NZ_VWWG01000276.1:0-5036 GCF_011753085.1 Burkholderia sp. Tr-862 | reverse complement strand
GCTCGCTGCAGATCCGGTAGATATCGACGCCGACGTCGTACAGCGACATCGCATTGCCGACGAACGGCACCATGTACAGGCACTGCACGAAGATTTCGAGGCCGTGATTGCCGACCGCTTCGGCGTCTGCCGAGATCAGCGTCGGCGACGTCCCGGGCGCGGGAACCGGGCTGACGATGACGCGCCGTGCTTCGGCATTCTGAAGAAGTGCCTTCGGAATCCGGCGCTGTGGGGTCAACCGCTCCAACGCGTCACATGTGCTCCGATTTGAGTCCATTGCGCTCTCTCAGCACTCGTTCTTGTTTGATGAAGCCGAAGAGATAACAGATGGCAAAACAGACATCCAGCGAACGGAAACAGTTTGCAATAGTGTTCTTGTGCGGATGCGCTAGACATCACAAAAACGCACTACTCGGCAACTGTGCTCGTCGCCATGCCCTCCGACCAAGCGTCAAAATTGATCTCGATAAAACCCGGTTGGCGACAATCGAAAACAGTCTCGTAAAGGACAGCAGCGGATAACGGTCGAGTGAGTGCATCGTTCAACGCGCTGCGGCAGCGGCGCCCCAAAAGCCGGCCCGCCTCCGCTACGGGTCCATCGCGAGCAACACGAACGTCGCGAGCCAGTGTCCGCGCCTGTAGTCGTCAGCCCGTGCGCGAGTCCGCTCGCGAGATGCCGATCCGACTACGCGAACAATGCCCACATCGCGTCGAGGCGCGGCGCGAGAAACGCGGCCCGGTCGGCATTACCCGCGAACACATCGGCTGCGGGCGACGACACGACGCTTCGGAAAACCGGCCTGAATCGCCGCACCTCAGCCCTTCCCGCGCGCTACGCGTCGAGCGCCAGCAGCGCGAACGTCGCGAGCCAGTGCTCGCCCATGTAGTCGCCGGCCACGTGCGCGAGCGCGCTCGCGAGATGCCGGTCGGCCGCATCGAGCAGCTTCGCGCGCCGCGCATCGCCTTCCGCCAGCGCGCCGGCAAGCGAGCGCTGGCACCACGCACGACTCAGGTTCAACCCGTCAAGATGCGCGATCTTGCCGTCGCTGCGGTCGCTGACCGTTGCCGGCACGAACAGCGTCGCCGGCTCGCCGCGTGCGAGATCGGGCAGGAAACGCGCGAACCAGCCGTCGAATTCGGCGGCCGGCAGCACACGCCGCATCAGCTCCGCCTCCATCAGCGCGGGCGACAGGAACTCGTCGCCCGACGGCTCCCACGCCTGGCACGCGACATCGCCCAGGTGCCAGCGTTTCGCCGTATCGACGATCAGCGCCGCGAGCCCGTCGCGCTGCGTCGCGCGCGCGAAGTCGAGCGTGAGCGCGAGCGCGAACGCGGTGTTGAAGTGCGTGCCGACGCGCAGCGGATAGGTCGCCTTCGGCAGGAAGGTCTCGAAGCGCGCGACGAACAGGTCCGTGAGCGGCGCCATCGTCTTCGCCCAGCGTGCGGCCTGCGGCACCACGCCCTTCAGCGCGAGCCGCTCCAGCTGCGCGGACAGCGCAAGCAGCCACGCCCATCCGTAAGGCCGCTCGAAGCCGCTGTTGTGCGGCAGCGCGAGGTACGCGCGTTCGCCGGCGACGTTCGCATCGGTGAAATGCGCGTCGACGACGGCGATGATCCGCTCGGCCTCCGGCAGTGCCGGATAGCGTTCGAGCACGCGCAGCAAAAGCCAGTAGCCGTGCACGCACGAATGCCAGTCGTAGCTGCCGTAGAAGATCGGGTGCAGCGCGCGCGGCCCCAGCACGTCGTGCGGGCCTTCGAGCGAATGCGTGAGCTTGTTCGGATATTCGCGGGTCAGGTGCGCGAGCGCGAGCGACGCGAATTTCGATGCGAGTTCGGGTGTCAGTCGGTCGGTCAAGGGCCTCTCCTCAGAAGCGGAATACGAACGCGTACATCAGCAGCGTATTGACGGCCAGCAGCAGCACGGCGGTCGGCCACTGCGCCTTGATCACGCCGTTCTTGTCCTTCAGTTCGAGCAGCGCCGCGGGCACGATGTTGAAGTTCGCGGCCATCGGCGTCATCAGCGTACCGCAGAAGCCGCTCAGCATCCCGATCGCGCCGAGGATCGCCGGGTTGCCGTGAAATTGATGGACGATCAGCGGCAGGCCGATGCCGGCCGTCATCACGGGGAACGCGGCGAACCCGTTGCCCATGATCATCGTGAACAGCGCCATGCCGACCGTGTAGGCGGCGACGACGGCGAACGGCGAGTCGATCGGCACCCAGTCCTTCACGAGCCCGGACACCACGCCGCCCACGCCCGCGACCGCGAACAGCGCGCCGAGCGCCGCGAGCATCTGCGGCAGGATCGCGGCCCAGCCGACCGCGTCCATCGTGTGGCGCGCCTCCTTCAGCGCGTGCACCGGTGAATCGCGCAGCATCACGAGCGCGACGGCGAACGCGACGAGCGTGCCGAGCACGAGCGAGATCAGCGTCACGCTCTTCGGATCGACGAACGGCACGAGCTTCAGCGCGAACGTGCCGATCAGCGTGACGACGGGAATCAGCAGCGCCGGCAGGAACAGCTTGTTGCCGAAGCGCAGCGCCTTCGCGTCGCGCCGCGCGGCCGCCGCGTCGCCGGCTTCGTCCGACTTGCCGCGTCCGAGCTTGCCCGAGCCCGCGATCAGCGCGAGCGCGATCGCGAGGCAGCCCATCACGAAGTGCGGCAGCAGCGCGCCGAACAGGAACGTGAGCGCGTAGATCGCCCAGAACGCGAAATTGAAGACGCGACGCGGGTTCGTGCGGTCCATCAAATTGAAGCACGCGAACGCGGCGAACATCAGCCCGGCGAGCGTATAGAGCGGTTCGAGGCCGATCATCGCGCGCCCTCCCGCCCGAAGGCGCCGAAGCCGCGCGACAGCCGGCGGTCGAGCAGCGCGAGCCGCGTGCAGTGAATCAGCAGCGCGGCGATCGCGGTCGGGATCGCCCAGACCGACAGGTGCAGCGGCTCGATCGCGATCCCGTTCTGTTCGAGAAAGCCCTTGATCAGCAGGATCGACTGGATCGCGATGAAGATGTCCTCGCCGAAGAACACGGCGACGTTGTCGGCGGCCGACGCGTGCGCGCGGATCTGCTGGCGCACCGACTCGGGCAGCTCGCCGTGCTGGCTGACGGCGGCGGCCTCGGCCATCGGCGCGATCAGCGGCCGCACCATCTGCGCGTGCCCGCCGAGCGACGTGAGGCCGAGCGCGGCGGTCACCTGGCGCAGCACGAAATACAGCATCAGCACGCGGCCGGTGGTCGCCGCCTGCACGCGCGAGATCATCCGCTTCGCCTGCTCCTTCAGGCCATTGCGCTCGAGCAGCGCGATCACCGGCAGCGTCAGCCAGATCAGCCCCATGTAGCGGTTGTCGGTGAACGCCTTGCCGAACGCACTGACGATGTCGACAAGATTCATCCCGCCCGCCAGCCCCGTCGCGAGGCCCGCGATCGTGACCACCAGCAGCGCGTTGAAGCGCAGCGCGAAACCGATCACGACGATCGGCACCCCAATCAACACCAGCATTGCCCCTCCTTGTGATGGATACGCGACGCCGTGGAGACGCGCCGCCCGCCCGGTTTCGACCGGTTTCAGGTCGCAAAATCTAACACGAGACTTTATCGATAAAAAGTCGACAATTTGACGCTTCGGGTAAACGTTGAAACCGGTACGACGGTGCGCCGGCCGTGTGTCCGCGGTGTTTCTGCGGTGTTTCTGCGGTGTTTCTGCGGTGTTGTGGCGGTGCCGACCGGAACGGCCCGCGGCGCGCGCCCCGCTCCCGCCGCGAATGGCGGAGCGCCGGTACGCCGACTACACTGGAAGGCATCGGCAACGTTCGGGAGAGCCGCCATGATTGACGTATTCCAGACCATCGGCAGCCGTGCGTTCTCCGCTCATCTGGCGAAGGACGGGATGGTGACGCTGATGGAACAACGCCAGGAAGTCGACCGTGTGACGCTCGCGACCGCCTATGCCGCGCTCGTGGAGGAATCCGAGCAGGAAGCCGACCTGCTCGATGCGACCGTCGAAGGGATGATGCGCGCGCTGATCCAGGGGTACGCGCGCAGCCATTGACGACGCGGCCGCGTCTTCGGCGCGCGGCCTGGGTCGACGCCGGGCGGCCGGCGTGCCGGATCCATGCCGAAGAGCTACCGGCCCGCGTGAAGATCCTCGTCAGGCTCGCCAGCGCGCCGTTGCTGGCGCGATCGCGCTCCGCCAGGAAAGTCTCGACCTCGTCGCGGCCGGCAAACCGGATCGAGCGGAAGTAGCGTTCGCGCACCGCGCGTCGGCATCGACCGCAAACTCGCGGTCGAAGGACTGCGTGCCCGCTCCCGATGTCGATTCGGTACCGCGCCCGGCCCTCGCGCTCGTCGTCTTTCCACCGCGCGGACGGCAAAAAATGCCGCCCGTCCATAGAGGAAAGGGTCTGAACGACGCAATGCGCAATTTTTTCGATTGCCGCCGCTCGCGCCGCATGACAGCATGCGGGGCGTTGCCAATCGAAAAGAATTCCGTGCCGTCCGCCCGCCGATGCCGTTCGGCGGCGCCGACCGGGCACTGCCTTCCATGAACCCGGCCCACCTCCAACACTACGAACCGACCGGAGTATCCCGCTTGTGAACATCGGCATCGTCAACGACCTCCCGCTTGCCGTCGAGGCGATGCGCCGTGCGATCGCGCGCCGGCCCGAGCATCGCGTGCTGTGGGTCGCGACCGACGGCGCGCAGGCCGTCGAACTATGCGCCGCGCAACCGCCCGACGTCGTGCTGATGGACCTGATCATGCCGAAGTTCGACGGGATCGAGGCGACGCGGCGGATCATGCGCTCCAGCCGCCCGTGCGCGATCCTGATCGTGACGAGCTGCATCGGCGCGAACGCATGGCGCGTGTTCGAAGCGATGGGCGCCGGCGCGCTCGACGCGGTCGACACGCCCCGCCTCGGCGAAGGCGCGGCCGGCGACACCGCACGGCTCTTGCTCGCGAAAATCGATCAGATCGGCCGGCTGCTCGACGCGCCCGGCGGCGTCCGCGCGGCCGGCACGACCGCACGCGCGAGCGG
>NZ_VWWG01000275.1:0-4862 GCF_011753085.1 Burkholderia sp. Tr-862 | reverse complement strand
CAATGCGCGGCTCGACGAGCTTCGCGCGACCGGCGCACGGTTCGCGGATACCGCGCGGCTTTACCAGGCGATGGGCACGCCGCCGGTCGACGGCGCCGGCAAGGACGGGAAAGCCGGGAAAGCCGATACGGCCGGCAATCCCGGCAACGCGGCTCACGACGCCCCCGCCACCCAGGTGCGCACGGCCGCGCCCGACGCGCCGCCGTCACAGCCGTTGCCGCAATAACGCGCGGTTTCCTACAGGCGCACGGCGCGCGGGGTCATCCCGCGCGCCGATCCGCGATCTTCCGCTTGACCCTCACGTAGCGTAACGTTCGAGACTCCAGTGTGCGCACCGAACGGAGGAACGAATGCGACTGAAAGTGGGAGAGCTGGCGAAACGCAGCGGGCTGACCGTCCGCACGCTTCATCACTATCACGCAATCGGTCTGCTGACGCCCTCGGCGCGCGCCGACAACGGCTACCGGCTGTACGACCGCGACGACATCGCCCGGCTCCACCAGATCCAGGCGTTGCGTCGCTTCGGACTGTCGCTCGCCGAAATCGGCGATCACCTGAACCAGCCCGGCACCACCCCGCTCGTCGATCTCGTCGCCAAGCAGATCGCGCTGCTCGACCTTCAGCTCGCGCAGACCGCGCAGCTACGCGAGCGGCTCGTGAGCCTGCACGCCCAGCTCGCGGCGGGCACGGAGCCGGAACTGGCCGATTGGCTCACCACACTGGAGTTGATGACCGTGTACGACAAATATTTCTCCGAGGAAGAACTCGCGCGCCTGCCGATGTACCAGAAGAGCCAGGCGGGCGACGCGGAATGGATTTCGCTCATCGGCGAGGTTCGCGCGCTGCACGACGCGGGCGTGCCGCCCGAGGACGAGCGCGTCCGTGCGCTCGCCGCTCGCTGGATGGCGCTGCTCGTGCGCGACACGAACAACGACCCGCGGCTGCTCGCCAAGCTGAACCTGATGCACGAACGGGAACCGACGATGCAGTCGAAGATCGGCATTTCGACCGCGCTGCGCGACTATGTGCTGCGCGCGACGGCGGAGTCGAAAATGCAGATTTTCGAGAAGTATCTCGCGCCGGACGAGATCCGCTTCATGCGGGCGCATTACGGCGAACGCGCGATGGAATGGCCGCAACTGATGGCCGATGTGCGCGACGCGATCGACGCGGGCGCGACACCCGATTCGCCGCAAGGCCGCGCGCTCGCGCAACGCTGGCTCGAACTGTTCTGCAGCTACGCGGGCCACGATCCGGACACGCATGCGAAATTCCGCCACGCGCTGATGAACGAGCCGGCGCTGACGAAGGATTCGTGGACCGACGACACGCTGCTCGGTTTCGTGCGGGAGGCGATGGCGCAGCTTGCGCCTGCGCGTTGAGCGCATGACGGTGCGATCGGCACGCGGGATGCCCGCGTGCCGATCGCCTGTATCGCGCGCAACAGCCCGGCGGTCGCCTAGTCGTAGTCGCGCACGCTGATCGCGCGCCAGTGCTTGGTCATGTAGCGCAGGAATACGGGCTGGGCCTTCAGGTCCGCATTCGGCGCCGGCGCCGCGCCGCCGTCCATGAACTTGCCCTTGACCGTGACGGTTTCCTCGCCGCGCAACACGTATTTCGTGCCGGCGTCGATCAGGAAGTACTTGACCTGGTCGGCGCTGACGTCGCCGCGGCAGCCGATCCTGTAGGCGAACAGGAACTGCTTGCGGCCGTTGCCGAGCAGGTCGCGCATCTCGATCGACGCGGGCACGACGTCGAGGATCACGTCGACCGGGCATGCCTTCACGTAGTCGCGCACGGTCCAGTCGGGCCGGCCGTCGAGCGTCGCCGACACCTTGAGCTCGACGTCGTCGACGGACGCGGTTCGGGCAAGCGTCACCGCATGCGCGCCGGCCGCATCGGTCCACGTGTAGTCGGCGGCCTGGGCCGGATCGGCCAGCGCTGCGACTGCAAGCAACAGGCAACGCGAAAGGAAACGTCGTTTCATCGGCGATGGCAGTGGAATCGAACGCGCCATTATCGACAAAGCCGCGCGCCGCCACCAGCCGCGCGCCACCGTCAGCGCTCGCGCGAGCCGAGGCCGAGCGCCTTCATCCGCCGGTACAGCGTCCGTTCGCTCATCCCGACGTGCTCGGCAAGCGCCTTGCGCGTGCCGTCGAACGTGCGCGCGATGCGCACGAGCTCCGCGTCCGACAGGCCGCGCGCGTCAGCCTCACGATCCTGCGGCGCCGCTGCCGCCGCGACGAGTTCGGCCGGCAGGTGCTCGACCCGGATCGTGCCGTCGTCCGCGAACAGGCAGGCGCGTTCGAGCACGTTGCGCAGTTCGCGGATGTTGCCGGGCCATGCATATGCATCGAGGCACGCGCGGGCGCGCTCGGTCAGCACGAACGGCCGGGCCGCGAACGGCCGCGCGCTCACGTCGCCTGCGTTGCCGCGCGCGTTCGCGATGCGACGCAGGATCGATTCGGCCAGCAGCGCGACGTCGCCCTGCCGTTCGCGCAGCGCCGGCAGCGGAATCGGAAACGCGTTGATCCGGTAGTAGAGGTCCTGCCGGAACCGGCCGTCGTCGATCATCTCGCGCAGCGGCTTGTGCGTGGCCGCGACGAGCCGGAAATCGGCGCGCAGCGCCTCGACGCCGCCGACGCGCCGGAACGTCCCCGACTCGATCAGCCGCAGCAGCTTCACCTGCATCGGCAGCGGCACGTCGCCGATTTCGTCTAGAAACAGCGTGCCGCCCTGCGCGGTCTCGACGAGGCCCGGCTTGCGCTGGTTCGCGCCGGTAAACGCGCCCTTCTCATAGCCGAACAGTTCGCTCTCGAACAGCGTCTCGGCGATGCCCGAACAATCGACGACCACGAACGGGCCCATCGCGCGGGCGCTCGCCTCGTGCAGTGCTCGCGCGAACAGTTCCTTGCCGGTACCCGATTCCCCGAGCAGCAGCACGGGCAGCATCGACGGCGCGACGCGCTGCAGCGCGCCGAGTGCCGCATTGAACGCGTCGGCGCCGCCGACGAGCCCTTCCGCGCTGGGCTGCGCGGACGCGCTGCGCACCGTCGTCAGCCGCTCGACGTACGCAATCACGTCGCCGCGCGCGTCGAAGATCGGCCGCAATTCCACGTCGACGTGCTCGGGGCCGCGCGGCGTATGGTGAATGTGCAGCACGCGGTTCAGGCTGCGCGACTCGAGCGCCTGCTTCATCGGGCAATGCTCGCCGGCCTGGTCGCACGGCACGTCGTAGTGATGCGAGACCTGGAAGCAGTGCCGGCCGACGTGCTCGACGCCGGCCACGCCGAACTGGCGCCGGTACGCATCGTTCGCCGCGAGGATGCGGTAGTGGGGATCGAGGACGATCATCGGCTGCGGATCCTGTTCCAGATACGCGACGAGCGCGCGCACGTCGGGCATCACGGCGCGCGACGGCGCGGGAACGATCGGAATGGTGTCGTGCGAATTCATGGGGAGGCGAGAAAACGGATGGCCGGACGAACTGCCAGGCGGACTGCCAATTCTGCCACGACACTGCCAGACATGGCAGTCCGCGCTGGCGGCCATTCGCCGGCCGTGCCCGTGACACATCGCGATCGCGCCGAAAATCCGAGCCGAATCAAGTACCTGCCGGATCGCCCAGCCTCGTGGCTCGGATTGGCACGCTTCTTGAACATGGGATTGCCGATTGCCTATGCAGAACCCGATCGAGGACATCCCGTGAGCCATGCCCCCATGCTGTCGGTCGAAGGCTTTTTCGACCCGGCGACCCACACCGTCAGCTATCTGCTGCTCGATACCGCGAGCCGCGCGTGCGCGCTGATCGACAGCGTGCTCGACTACGACCCGAAGTCCGGACGCACACGCACCGCCAGCGCCGACCGACTGATCGCCCGCGTCGCCGAACTCGGCGCGACCGTGCACTGGCTGCTGGAAACGCACGTGCACGCCGACCACCTGTCGGCCGCGCCGTACCTGAAGGCGCACGTCGGCGGCCGGATCGCGATCGGCTCGCACGTGCGTCGCGTGCAGCACGTGTTCGGCACGCTGTTCAACGCCGGCCCCGGCTTCGCCCAGGACGGTAGCCAGTTCGATCGCCTGCTCGACGACGGCGACACGCTCGCGCTCGGCGCGCTGACGATCCGCGCGCTGCATACGCCGGGCCATACGCCCGCATGCCTGACCTACTGCGTCGACGATGCCACGCAGCGCGCGGCGTTCGTCGGCGACACGCTGTTCATGCCCGACTACGGCACCGCCCGCTGCGACTTCCCCGGCGGCGACGCACGCACGCTGTATCGCTCGATCGCGCGCGTACTGGGCCTGCCGCCCGACACGCGCCTGTACCTGTGCCACGACTACCAGCCGGGCGGCCGCGACGTGCAGTTCGTGACGACGGTCGCCGAGCAGCGCCGCGCGAACGTGCACGTGAAGGACGGCGTGACCGAGGACGATTTCGTCGCCATGCGCACCGCGCGTGACGCGACGCTCGACATGCCGGTGCTGATGCTGCCGTCCGTGCAGGTCAACATGCGCGCCGGCCACCTGCCCGAGCCCGACAACAACGGCGTGCGCTACCTGAAGATCCCGCTCGACGCGATCTGAGCCGCCGCCCCGACCGGAGAACCCCGACATGACCATCCGCCCGCTGACCGACCTGCTGTCGGTCTCGCCCCAGATCGCCGCGACCGACCTGCCCGCGCTGCACGCGGCGGGCATCCGCGCGATCGTCTGCAACCGTCCGGACGGCGAAAGCGCCGACCAGCCGACCGTCGCCGAGATCCGCGCCGCCGCCGCGCCGCTCGGCATCGCCGTGCATGACCTGCCCGTCGATACCGGCAAGGTCACCGACGAGCAGGCCGCGCAGTTCGGCGCGA
>NZ_VWWG01000274.1:0-5107 GCF_011753085.1 Burkholderia sp. Tr-862 | reverse complement strand
TCGCCCGGGTTGCGGCGGCAGGCGACGACGGGTGCGTGCGGCAGGCCGCGTCGGCGCTGTACTACGCGAGCGCGGCCGTGCTGATGGCGTGCGAGGGCGTGCAGCTTGCGCCCGACTACCGGCGCCTCGCGCTCGCGCACCTGATCGTGCGTCACAAGCTGCTGCCGGTCGATCCGTTCGCGCCGGCGTCGCGCGACGACGAAGCGATGGCGTTCGACGCGCTGGTGCGCGGCACGCCGGTGCCGCTCGACATGGCGCTCGACCTGCTGCCGGAGGTCGAACGATGAACGTGACGAAAGCGCCACGCGGCGCACTGGACGGCCTGAAGGTCGTCGACCTGAGCCGCGTGCTCGGCGGCCCGTACTGCACGCAGGCGCTCGCCGACCACGGCGCGACGGTGATCAAGATCGAGCCGCCGGACGGCGACGAGACGCGTGGGTGGGGGCCGCCGTTCCTCGGCGACACCGCGTGGTATTTCATGGGCGTCAACCGCAACAAGGAAGGGCTCGCGCTCGACCTCTCCCGCGACGAAGGGCGCGCGATCCTGTGGCGCCTGCTCGGCGACGCCGACGTGCTCGTCGAGAACTTCAAGCCCGGCACGCTCGCGCGCTGGGGGATGGACTACGCGCGCGACCTGCGACCGCGCTTCCCGCGCCTGATCCACTGCGCGGTGACCGGTTTCGGCGAAGACGGTCCGCTCGGCGGGCTGCCTGGCTACGACGCGGTGATCCAGGCGATGGCCGGGCTGATGAGCGTCAACGGCGAGCGCGACGGCGACGCGATGCGCATCGGGTTGCCGATCGTCGACATGGTCACGGGGCTCAACGCACTGGCCGGCATCCTGCTCGCGCTCGCGGAGCGCGAGAAGAGCGGGCAGGGCCAGTCGATCGACATCGCGCTGTACGACTGCGGCGTGTCGCTGCTGCATCCGCACCTGCCGAACTTCTTCGGCTCGGGGCGCGCGCCCGAGCGCAGCGGCAACGCGCATCCGAACATCGCGCCGTACGACAGCTACCGCACGGCGACGGTGCCGATCTTCCTCGCGGTCGGCAACGACCGGCAGTTCGCACGGCTCGTCGCGCATCTCGGTGCGCCGGCGCTCGCCGGCGATCCGCGCTTCGTCGACAACCGCAGCCGCTGCGCGCACCGGCCCGAGCTGAAGGCCGAACTCGAGGCACGGCTTGCCGCCCATCCGTGCGAGCCGCTCGCGCGCGACCTGATGGCGGCGGGCGTGCCGTGCGGGCCGGTGCGCACGGTCGCCGATGTCGCGCGCGACCCGCATGCGCTGCACCGCGAACTGTTCGTCGAGATCGGCGCATATCGCGGCACCGCATCGCCGGTGAAGCTGTCGCGCACGCCGGCGACCTATCGCTCGCCGCCCCCGGCGCTCGGTCGCGACACGCGCGCGGTCCTCGATCGCCTCGGCGTCGATCCCGCGCTCCAGCAGCAACTGCTCGACGCCGGCGTGCTGAAGGTCGCGCCCGACCAGACGTGACCGGCCGACGGGGCCCGCGAGTGAGCGTCCCCGGCCGAGGAAGCGGAACGCAAAGCAGCAGAACGTAAAGCCGTAAAGCAACACCGCCAGCCGGCGGCGCAGGGCCGGCCATCCGGCAAGGCGCGCGACAGTCGCGCCGCCGATCACAAACATGGAGACATCGATGAGCCGTCCGCAATCCCCGTCCGCCGTGCCGCCAAGGCCCGGCCGCGCCGCCCTCGCGGCCTTCGTCGGCACCACGATCGAGTGGTACGACTTCTACATCTACGGCACCGCCGCCGCGCTCGTGTTCGGCAAGGTGTTCTTTTCCAGCACGATGGATCCCGGCGTCGCGACGCTGCTCGCGTTCGTCACGTTCTGGGCCGGTTTCGCCGCGCGGCCGCTCGGCGGGATCGTGTTCGGGCATCTCGGCGATCGCGTCGGCCGCAAGACCGCGCTCGTGATCACGCTGATCATGATGGGGCTTGCCACGACCGGTATCGGCCTCTTGCCCGGCTATGCGTCGATCGGCGTGTGGGCGCCCGCGGGCCTCGTCGTGCTGCGTGTGCTGCAGGGCATCGCGGTCGGCGGCGAGTGGGGCGGTGCGGTGCTGATCGCGAGCGAGAACGCGCCGAAGCACCGCAGCATCCTGTATGCGGCATTCGCTCAGCAGGGCTCGCCCACCGGAAACTTGCTCGCGACGGTCGCTTTCTTCGCGCTGAGCGCGTTGCCGACACCGTCGTTCCTGATGTGGGGCTGGCGCATTCCGTTCCTGCTGTCGGCGGTGCTCGTGATCATCGGGATGGTGATCCGGCTGCGGCTCGAGGAATCGATCGACATGCAGCGCGTGCTCGCGCGCAAGCGGACGGTGAAGCTGCCGCTGCGCGACGTCGTGCGCGACCACTGGCTCGTGGTGCTGCTCGCGGCCGGCACGCTGCCGGTGATCAACGTCACGTATTTCCGCAGCACGTTCGCGCTGTCGTGGGCGACCAAGGAGCTCGGCTACGCGCAGGGCACGTTCCTCGGCATCCTGTCGATCTCGCTCGTCGTGCAGTTCCTGATGCAGCCGATCGGCGCGTGGTTCGTGTCGAAGATCGACATGCGCCGCGCGATGTGCTGGATCCTGATTCCCGAGATCGTGCTGATGCCGGTGATGTTCCATGCGCTCGCGACGCGGTCGTACTGGGTCGCCGTCGTGGGGATGTGCATCTCGACGATCCCGTCGGCGATGTTCTACGGTGCGGTCGGCGGCGTGCTCGCGCGCGTGTTTCCGGCCAACATCCGCTATACGGGCCTGTCGCTCGCGTATCAGTTGAGCGCGCTCGTCGTCGGCGGCGGCACGCCGGTGCTCGCGCAGGCGATCCTGAACGCGACCGGCAGCATCGTCGGCGTCGCGATCGCGTCGGGGCTGTATGCGCTCGTGTCGCTCGCCTGCATGCTCGCGCTGCTCAATCGCACCGGCTACCGTGCGGATGAGCTGTCGAGCGCCGAGCGCAGCGATGCGGCCGAATGGGGCACCGCAAGCGCAAGCGCGAGCGCCGGCGCTGCGGCCGGCGAGTCCGCGCAGCCGGACGAGCGCGGCACGTTGAAGCCGGCGGGGCAGGCCGGCGCGACCTGACCTGGCGGCATCGAATGCGCCGGGCCGACTCGCATCGGCTCGATTGCCCGCTCCCAAAAGCAAACGGCACCGTGCGATGCACGGTGCCGTTTGCCTTGCACTGCTTCGCGCGAGGCCGGCACGGCCGGCCCGCGCGATGCGCGGTGCTCAGCTTTCCGTCGGCGGCACGAAGCCGGACGCCTGGTCCGCGCCGTCGCCGAAGAAGTACTTCTCGGTCTGCTTCATCAGATACTGGCGCGCGCGCGGGTCGGCCATGTTCAGGCGGTTCTCGTTGATCAGCATCGTCTGCTGCTTGAGCCAGCCTTGCCACGCTTCCTTCGACACGCTTTCGTAAATGCGCTTGCCGAGTTCGCCCGGCAGCGGCGGGAAATCGAGAGCCTCGGCTTCCTTGCCGAGCTTCGCGCATTGAATCATTCGAGCCATCGTGTACTTCTCCTGTAATCGGACTGGGGGAGGGCAGTCGTGCCTGCGCTCAGAGCTGCTTCATCAGCACGAGCGACTTGCGCTGCCAGTTATAGAGTTTGCGGCGGTCTTCCGGCAGGTCGTCGACGCTGACCTTGACGAAACCGCGCTTGAGGAACCAGTGCTCGGTGCGCGTCGTGAGCACGAAGATATGCGTGAGGCCGCGCGCGCGGGCGCGCTGCTCGATGCGCTTGAGCAGGCGTTCGCCGTCGCCCGAGCCCTGCGCTTCCGGCGCGACCGTCAGGCACGCCATCTCGCCGATCTTTTCCTGCTGGTACGGATACAGCGCCGCGCAGCCGAACAGCACGCCATCGTGCTCGATCACCGAGAAGTGGTCGATGTCGCGTTCGATCTGGTGACGGCCGCGCCGCACCAGCGTGCCGTCCGACTCGAGCGGCTCGATCAGCGACAGGATGCCGCCGACGTCGTCCGGCGTCGCTTCGCGCAGGCTCTCGAGATTCTCGTACGAGATCATCGTGCCGACGCCGTCGTGCAGGAACAGTTCGAGCAGCATGCTGCCGTCGAGCGACTGCGGGATCAGGTGGGCACGGGTCACGCCGCCGCGGCACGCGCGGATCGAGTGCTTCAGGAAGAACGCGTCGTCGCCCTGGACGTTGCCGGAATCGAGCAGCTCGGCGGCCGCGTCGAGCGACATTTCACGGACCAGCTCGCCTTCGTCGTCGACGATGCCGGGCGCCTCGGTCAGGAAGATGATCTTGTCGGCGCGCAGCGCGATCGCGGCCGCCGACGCGACGTCTTCCATCGACAGGTTGAACGCTTCGCCGGTCGGCGAGAAACCGAGCGGCGACAGCAGCACGAGCTTGCGGCTCGCGAGCGAATGACGGATCGATTCGGCGTCGATCTTGCGCACGATGCCCGTGTGCGCGAAATCGACCCCGTCGAGAATCCCCACCGGCCGTGCGGTCACGAAGTTGCCGGACACGACGCTGATGTGCGCGTGCGCCATCGGCGAGTTCGGCAGACCCTGGCTGATCGCGGCCTCGATGTCGAGACGCACTTCGCCGGCCGCTTCCTTCGCGGATTCGAGCGCGCGCGCATCGGTGATGCGCAGCCCGTGCGAAAACTCGGATTCGACACCATGCAGGCTCAGCTGCTCCTCGACCTGCGGGCGCGAGCCGTGCACCAGCACGATCTGGATGCCCATCGCCTGCAGCAGCGCGATGTCGGACACGAGCGCGTTCAGGAGTCCCTGCTGCACCACCTCGCCGCCGAACCCCACGACGAACGTGCTGTTGCGGAACTTGTGGATATAGGGCGCGACGGAGCGCATCCAGTCGACGAACTGCGCGTGGCTGGCAGCCGAATCGTCGGCGGCCGGCGGCGTCGCGGCGCCGGTCTGGGCGGGAGGGAGGTCGGTTTGGGAATTCATGGGCGGGATTATAATGCGCCCCCATGTCGAATGTACCTAAAAGTCCCGCGCCGACGCGGGCCAAAGCGCCGTCGGCCAGGCACCCGGATGGTGCGGCCGATGCGCGCGAGCAGCAAGGCCAGCCGCCGCGCCAGCCGCAGCAACAGCAGATCGGAAGAGCACA
>NZ_VWWG01000273.1:0-5302 GCF_011753085.1 Burkholderia sp. Tr-862 | reverse complement strand
GCATGGCGCCACGGCGACGCGTCGAGCGCCTGCAGAACGGCCGGCCGCGGGCCCGTCCACGGCGCGGCCCAGTCGGCCGCGAGCGGATCGAAATCGTCGCCGAGCGCGAGATCGCGCGCGAGCGCGGCGATCAGCCCCGCGCGTTCGCCCTTGCCGTCGCCGACCGGAAAGCGTGCAAGCGCGAGCAGCGTATCGCGCCGCTGACGGTCGATCGGCGACGCGCCGAACACGTGCAGCCCGTCGCGAATCTGCGCTTCCTTCAATTCGCACAGCCACGCGTCGACGCGCGTGAGCAGCGCGTCCTCGTCGCCGGCGTCGCGCGGCGGCGACACGCTCAGCTCGTCATGCAGCCGGTGTTCGGCGATCGTCGCGAGGATCGTCTTGCGCAGCAGCTTCGCGCGCCGCGCATCGACCATCAGCGCTTCGTAGTATTCGTCGACCTGCCGTTCGAGATCTTGCAGCGGGCCGTAGTTTTCCGCGCGCGTGAGCGGCGGCATCAGGTGATCGATGATCACGGCCTGCGCGCGGCGCTTCGCCTGGCTGCCCTCGCCCGGATCGTTGACGATGAACGGATACAGGTGCGGCAGCGGCCCGAGCGTCAGGTCCGGCCAGCACGCGTCGGACAGCGCGACGCTCTTGCCCGGCAGCCATTCGAGGTTGCCGTGCTTGCCGAGGTGGATGACCGCGTCGATGCCGAACGCATCGCGCAGCCAGAAATAGAACGCGAGGTACGCGTGCGGCGGCACGAGGTCCGCGTCGTGGTAGCTCGCATAGTCGTTCTCGCCGCGCGAACGCGACGGCTGGATGCCGACGAACACATTGCCCGCGCGCCAGCCCGCGATCGGGAAGCGCCCCTGGCGCAGCGTCGGGTCCGCGTCGGGCGGCCCCCAGCGCTCGTTCAGCGCATCGCGCACGGCGGCCGGCAGCCGCGCGAAATGCGCGACGTAGTCGGCCAGCGCGAAACTCTGGAACGCGGGGCGCAGTGCGCGCACGGCCGGGTCGTTGGTCACGCCTTCGGTGAGCCGTGCGATGAGCGCGTCGCCGTCGGCCGGCAGGTCGGCCACCGTATAGCCCGCGTCGCGCAGCGCCGCGAGCACGCGCAGCGCGGACGCCGGCGTATCGAGCCCGACGCCGTTGCCGATCCGCCCTTCGCTTTGCGGATAGTTCGCGAGAATCAGCGCGATGCGCTTGTCGGCGTTGTCGAGCGTGCGCAGCCGGCACCAGCCGCGCGCGAGCGCCGCGACGAACGCGATGCGTTCGGCGTCCGGCTGGTAGCGCACGACGTCGACTTCGGTGTGCGGACACCGATACGCGAGCCCCTTGAAGCTTACCGCGCGCGTGACGATGCGCCCGTCGACTTCAGGCAGCGCGATGTGCATCGCGATGTCGCGCGCGTGCAGCCCCTGGTTGTCGGCCACCCATGCGTCGCGGTTGCCGCCGGACAGGATCACCTGCAGCACCGGCGCGTCGCCGGCGAGCACGTCGGGCTCGGGGCTGTCGATCGCGCCGGCCGCGAAGGCCGTGGTGTTCAGCACGAGCGCGACGCCATGCGTGTTGCAGAGCTGCGTGATGACCTCGCGGCTCACCGCGTCCTTCAGCGACGTGACCGCGATCGGCAGCGGATTGAGCCCTTCGCGTACGAGCGCATCGGCCAGCGCGTCGAACACGGCCGTGTTCGCGGCCTGCCAGTGCGCGCGATAGAACAGGATCGCGACCACGGGTGCGCCGGGCGTCCAGCGCGCTCGCCAGTCGTCGACGCTCGCCGGGTCGCGCGCCGGGTGATACAGCGCGGCGGCCGGCAGCGGGCGCGGCGGCTCGGGTTCGTCGCCGAAGCCGAGCGTATGAAATGCGATGCTGCGCAGCAGCGCTTCGGCGTTGTGCATCCCGCCGTCGCGCAGGTAGCGCCACCACAGCCGGCACAGCGCCGGTGCGACCGTGCTCTTCGCGACGAGGTTCGGGTCTTCCTGCAGGTCGCCCGAGAACATCGCGAGCTGCTGCTTGCGCTTGGACGCCAGCGACACGGCCTGTTCGATCCCGTACGGCCAGTACGCTTCGCCGCCGAGATGATCGATCACGACCGTCTTCGCATGACGCAGCACGTCGTCGACATAGAAATCGACCGACGCCGGCTGCCGCAGGAACGTGACGTTCGCGAGCCGCACGCTCGGAAAGCCGGCCGGCAGCTTCGGCACGACGCTGGCCAGCAGCGACAAGGTCGTATCGGCCGAACTCAGGATCACGATGTCGGCCGGCTGCTGGTCGATCCGGACGACGCCCTGCGTATCGTCGACGAAGCCGCCCGGCGTGGTGCGCAGCAGATGCATCGCGCGTTACGCCTGCTGCGTCTGGGCCGCGCACGCGGCCTCGAACGCGCGCTGCAGTTCGGCCGCGTCGAGATCCTCGCCGATCAGCACGAAGCGGCTCGCGCGCGTTTCGCCGTCCTGCCAGCGACGGTCGAAATAGCTGTCGAAGCGGCGGCCGACACCCTGGATCACGAGCCGCATCGGCGCATCGGGCAGCGCCGCGAAACCTTTCGCGCGATAGATCGTGTGCGTCTCGACGACGCGCTGCAGCGCGGCGATCGTCGCTTCGCGCGAGCCTGCGTCGCCCGACACCACCACCGAATCGAAATCGTCGTGATGGTGGTCGTGATCGCCGTCGTCGGCCGAGCCGTGATGGTCGTGCCGCAGGTGGATCGTTTCCTCCGACGCCGATTGGAGCCCGAGCAGCATCGCGAGATCCAGTTCGCCGCGCGTCGCGCGCACGATCTTCACCTGCGGCGGGATCTCTTCGCGGATCGCGGCTTCGACTTCGGCGAACTGCGCGTCGGCGACCAGGTCGGCCTTGTTCACGATCACGAGATCGGCGGACGACAGCTGGTCGGCGAACAGTTCGTGCAGCGGCGATTCGTGATCGAGATTCGGATCGGCGCGGCGCTGCGCGTCGACGGCCTGCGGGTTCTCGGCGAACTGGCCGCTCGCGGCGGCCGGCCCGTCGACGACGGTCACGACCGCGTCGACCGTGAAGCTGTTGCGGATCGTCGGCCAGTTGAAGGCCTGCACGAGCGGCTTCGGCAGCGCGAGGCCCGACGTCTCGATCAGCACGTGGTCGATGTCGGCGCGGCGCTCCACGAGCGCTTCCATCACCGGATAGAACTCTTCCTGCACGGTGCAGCACAGGCAGCCGTTCGCGAGTTCGTACAGCTGGCCCGACGCTTCGCCCTGCGCGTCCTCCGTATCGTCGCAGCCGATGCCGCAGCCCTTGAGGATTTCGCCGTCGATGCCGAGCTCGCCGAATTCGTTGACGATCACCGCAATGCGGCGGCCTTCCGCGTGCTGCAGGATGTGGCGCATCAGCGTGGTCTTGCCGCTGCCGAGAAAGCCCGTGACGATCGTGACGGGAAGCTTGCGTAGGGTCATGGTAGGTCCTGTGGCGAAAATGGAATCAGGCCGGGATCGTCGCGTCGAATGCGGCGCGGCATGTCGTCGGGCGGATCGCGGGGGTGGCGCGGCGCAGTCCGGCCGGACGGCCGCACGACGCACGGAACGACGAATCGGACATGACGCTTCCTTGTGAACGGTCGGCATGGTCAATGCCGGCACGGCTGCCGCCTGCCCTGCCCGCGCCGCCTGCCGTTCGTCGCGCCGGCCCGGCGCGGCGCGGCGCGCGTGCGGCGGCGGGCGGATTGGCGGAGGAAGCGGGAAACGCTCGGGTGTCCGGCATGCTGCGGCCGTGGACGATGCGCCGCCTCCCCGCGGCGCTGAACCCCAATGTTTCGGCCGGTATCCGGGCTGACGAACACGCCGCTTCGCCTTCCCGGATGCGCGGCATCCAGTGGCGGTCGTCCGCATGCGGCAGGCATGCGGCGAAGCGGCGCTGCGTCGCGCTGGGCGCGATGCGTTCGCTTACCGTTGCGGGGGCAGCACAGGTTGGCTCGACTGCGGCGCAGGCAGGCTCCCTGTTTCCCGTTTAACTGCGCGCGCCGGAGGAGCGCGCGCGAGCACCAAAACGCGTGCGAGTGTAGGCGGCGGTGCGGGGAGCGTCAAGGTGAAACGGGCCGCCGCGGGGTGTCCGGCATGGCCGCGGCAGCGCGCCCGGTGCCACGTCGGGGGCCACCCCAGGCGCCCGCGCGGCGGGTTCGCGCGGGCCGGGCGCTGTGCTATCGTATGCGCCGCGTTCGGTGCTCGCGCGCGCTCCTCCGGCGCGCGCAGTTAAACGGGAAACAGGAGGCGGAAGTCCGCCCGGCCTGTGCTGTCCCCGCAACGGTACGCCGCCCGCGCGTCGCGGTTCCCCGCACGCGCCCAGGCCGCCCGCGATGCCACTGCCCTTCAGCGGGCGGGAAGGCTGCGGCCTGGCAAGCGGCCAGCCCGGATACCGGCCGACGCAAGGGGCGAGCCCGCTGCTCGCCGAACGCCCGATCCGCGGGGGACGGATGGGGTGCGCTTTCCGCCCGCGCTCGCGCGGGCTTCGCTCGATCCGTCATGCATTGCCTGTCCGCCGGCCGCCGATGTGCCGCTCGCTGTCCCCTTTCCACTGCCACGACACGGTGCGCGCCGTGCCGCGTCCGATGAGCCGCGCATGGCTCGTCGGCGCCGGCCCCGGCGACGCCGATCTGCTGACGCTGAAGGCCGTGCGCGCGATCGCCGCGGCCGACGTGCTGCTCGTCGACGATCTCGTGAACCCCGACGTGCTGCGCCACGCGCGCGTCGACGCACTGATCGAGCACGTCGGCAAGCGCGGCGGCCATGCGTCGACGCCGCAGGAAACGATCGTCGCCGCGATGCTCGCGCATCTGCGCGCGGGTCGCAGCGTCGCGCGGCTCAAGGGCGGCGATCCGTTCGTGTTCGGCCGCGGCGGCGAAGAATTGCTCGCGCTCGGCGCGGCCGGGTTCCCGGTCGAGGTCGTGAACGGCATCACGGCCGGTATCGCCGCCCCGGCCGCGCTCGGCATTCCGGTCACGCATCGCGGCGACGCGCAGGGCGTGATCTTCGTCACGGGCCACGGCGCGGGCGCGGACGAACCCGACTGGCGCGCGCTGGCCGCGACGCGGATGACGATCGTGATCTATATGGGCATTCGCCGGCTCGACGCGATCGCGGCCGCGCTGCGTGACGGCGGCGTGGCCGGCGACACGCCGTGCGCGGCGATCGAGAACGCGACGCGTGACGGGCAGCGGCACGTGCTCGCGACGCTCGACACGATCGTCGAACGCGTGGGCGCGACCGGTATCGGTTCGCCCGCGATCGTCGTGATCGGCCGCGTCGCGGCGCTCGCCGACGATCCCGCGGTGCGCGCGGCGCTT
>NZ_VWWG01000272.1:0-5323 GCF_011753085.1 Burkholderia sp. Tr-862 | reverse complement strand
GGCGCCGCGCTCGAGCCGCGCGCCGTGCCGAGCGCCGCGGGGGCCGCAAAATGACACGCGGGGCGAGGGGCGCCCGCCACGCGCGCGGCGTCGTATCCCTCGAGTTCGCGCTGATGCTGCCGTTCCTGTTGATGGTGCTGATCGGCATCATCGACGTGAGCCTGCTGCTGTGCGACAAGGCCGTCATCACGAACGCGAGCCGGGAAGCCGCGCGGGCAGGCGTCGTGCTGCGCGTGCCGATGCTGACCACGACGCAGATCGCCAACGTCGCGTTGAGCTACACGCAGAACAGCCTGATCACCGGCGGCACCGCGACGACGCCGACCGTGACCGTGACGCAGGCGAACGGCACGACCGCGGGCACCGCGCTGACGGTGACGGTGACCTACACGTATTCCGGGCTGGTGCTGGGTACGGCATTGAGCGTGCTGACCGGCCCGTTGACGATCTCGGCCAGCTCGGTGATGCTCTATGAATGACGCCGCCGGCACGCGATGCACAGGCCCTGCATCCGAGCGAGGCTCCGTCGCGTTGTTCTTCGTGATGTTCCTGATTCCGCTGCTGTCGTTCGGCGCGCTGGCAATCGACATCGCATGGGTCGCCACCGTGCGCAACCAGCTTCAGAACGCCGCCGACGCGGCCGCGCTCGCGGCGGCCGATGCGATGATGTCGCCGACCGGCGGCCCGCTGAACTGGTCGCAGGCCGCGCCGGCGGCGAACGGCGTGATCGCGCGGAATTCGGCGGCGGGCGCGGCACTGTCGACGGGCACGGTGACGACCGGGTACTGGAACGTGACGCGCAACCCGGCCTCGATGCAGCCGACCACCATCACGCCCGGCGCGTACGACGTGCCGGCGGTGCAGGTCACGGTATCGCGCGCGCCGGGCATCAACGGCGGCTCGATTCCATTGCTGCTCGGCGGGCTGCTGGGCATTCCCGGCACATCCGGCAGCGCAACCGCGATCGCGGTGCTCGCCGCGCCCGGCGGGGTGGCGGCGGGCGGCCTCTTTCCGATCGCGATCGACCAGTGCGTGTACAACCAGTACTGGAATGCAGCGACCAACCAGCCGCTGATCGATCCGCTGACGGGCCAGCCGTTCGAGTTCTCGATCACCAACGGCCAGACCTATGGCGCGCTGTGCATGGGCGGTCAGTGGACGTCGTTCCAGTCGACCGCGACCGACACCACGACGATGAACGGCCTGATGGTGACCGGCAACCCGACGACGCTCAATATCGGCGACAGCATCTATCTCGCAACCGGCGTGAAGGCGACGCTCTACACGTCGGTGCCGGTCGGCGCGACGGTGGTGCTGCCGGTCGTCACGCAGACAGCGAGCAGCACCTACGTGCCGATCGTCGCGTTCGCCGCGTTCCGCATCGACGCATCGCTCGGCGGCACGTTCAAGTACATCCAGGGGCACTTCGTAGCCGGCGTGAAGATGACCGGCGTCGCGACAGGCGTCGGGCCGTACTACGGCGTATACGTGCCGCCGCGGCTCGCGTTATGAGCGTCGTGCCGCGCGCGCCGCAGCAGCACGAGCAGCGCGAAGAGGGTCACGGCCGGGCCGATCTGCGGCCACTGCAGCCACGGGTTCAGGTATTCGACGATCGGCAGCGCCCACATCAGCGCGATCGCGGTCTGCTCGCCACGCAGCCAGCCGTCGCGCCAGCCGATCGCCAGCATGCACGCGATCGCGACGGCGAGCCACGCGAGTTCGTAGTGCCACACGTACGGGTTGGCCGCCAGCGTCGCGACCGTCAGCACGGCCGCGCGCACGCGGGTATCGCGTGACTGCGCCCACGCGATGCAGGCGGCCGCGATCGCGATCGCGGCGATACACGCATGTGCGGCATAGGCGGCGCCGAGCGGCACGCCCGCCAGGCGGAACGTCGCGAACGGCGTCGGCGACGCGAGCCAGAACACGACACCGTGTTCAAGGACGATCGAGCGCGCGAGCCCGGTGCTGGCGACGAACAGGCGCAGCGACTCGACCCCGCAGACCAGGACGCTCAGCGCGACGAACGTTCCCGTGGCGAGCGCGGCCCAAGCGATCGTGCGCCAGGCGCGCGTCGCGACCAGCACGAACGGGAACAGCAACGCCATCTGCGGCTTGACCGACAGCAGGCCGATGCAGAGGCCGGCCCACATCGGCCGCCGAGCGGCCCAATGGACGGCCAGCGCCGCGCAGGCTGCGGTCAGGAACGCGTTCTGCCCGAGCGTCGCGGTGACGAACACGCAGGGTGCGGCGGCCAGTGCGAGCGTACCGCCGCGCCATGCGCCGGCCATCGCGCCGAGGCCGGATACGCGCGCCGCCGCGAGGCCGAGCACGACGACGCCGAACGCGACGAACAGCGGATAACCGAGCGCAAAGGGCAGCAGCGCCAGCGGCGTCACGAGCAGCAGATAGGTGGGCGGGTACAGCCACGGCGCGAAGCTGTCACGACGAAAGTGTGTGAACAGCTCGGCCGTCAGCCGCGAGAATGACGAGAAATCGTACGCCTGCGACGGCGAGCCGTGCAGCATGACGTACGAGGCGGCCCAGAACACCGAGAAGTCGGCGCCGGGGCGCGACCCGGCGTCGCCGTGCGTGTGGCGAATGACGGTCGTCCAGATCGCGATGAACAGCGCGTAGAACACCAGCATCAGCGCGCTATACAGGACGAGGCGCCGCGGGGTGAGCCACGCGCCGACCGGGCGCTGCGCCGAGCGCATCGAGTGGCTGGAAATGTCCAATTGCCGCGGCCCGGCTTACTTGAACGACGCCTTGCGGGCGGCGAGGCCGGCGGCTGCCGGGTTCGTCGTCCGGCGGCGGGCCGCGTGCGTGCGCTTGAGCGGGAACTGCAGCAGCTTCGATGCGGGCTGCGCGGCGGCATCCCGCTCGGCCCGGTAGCGCCGCCTGACGAGATAGACGGGACGCTGCTTGGACTCGTGATAGATCCGGCCGAGGTATTCGCCGATCACGCCGATGCCGATCAGCTGGATGCCGCCGACGAACAGCACGACGGAAATCAGCGACGGGTAGCCGTGCACCGGATTGCCGAACAACAGCGTGCGTACGACGATGAACGCGCCGTACACGAGCGACAGCATCGCGAACGTGAGGCCGACGTAGGTCCACACGCGCAGTGGCACCGTGCTGAAGCTCGTGATGCCCTCGAGTGCGAAATTCCAGCGCCGCCATCCGGAGAACTTCGAGCGGCCGCCGCTGCGCGGCGCCCGCGTGTATTCGACGATCGTGGTGCGAAAGCCGACCCACGCGAACAGCCCCTTCATGAACCGTCGCCGCTCCGGCAGCGCGCGCAGCGCATCGACGACCTCGCGATCCATCAGGCGGAAATCGCCGACGTTTTCCGGCATTTCCACCTCGGATAGCGCATTGTGCACGCGATAGTAGAGCGCCGCCGCCGCGCGCTGCATGTAGGGATCGCACATCCGGTCGGTGCGTTTCGCGGCGACGACCTCTGCGCCGCCGCGCCAGTGTTCGATCATCGCGGGAATCAGCGCGGGAGGGTCCTGCAGGTCGGCGTCGATCAGGATCACCGCGGCGCCGGCCGCCTCGTCGAGGCCCGCGGTGAGCGCCGCTTCCTTGCCGAAGCGGCGCGTGAGATCCACGACGTGCACGCGCGCGTCGCCGGCGGCGACCGCGAGCAGCCGGTCGAGCGTGCGATCGCGGCTGCCGTCGTTGATGCAGATGACCTCGAAGCGGATCGCGGCGACCGACTCGAGAATGGGCAGCGTTTCGGCAAAGAACGCGTCGATCGTTTCCTCTTCGTCATGAAACGGCACGACGAGCGATATCAGCGGCTTCCTGGCTTGCGTGGACATGCTGCGGGCTCCCGAGAGGTCCGGTCTGCGCTGCACCGTGTGGTTCCGGTTGTTGTGTGCCGAACGGGCGTGGCCCGGTTCGGCGCGAAGTCGGTTCCGGCCTGCTTGTCCACCGCGGACCGGACGTAGGTGTTGTGTCCATTGTATGCAGGGAATCGCCGATTCGTAACACGTATCGGCGGATTTGCAGGTCGTTGCGAACGGCCTGTCGGGAAAACACCGGTCGGCGCCTGGCGTCGGGCCGCGCGCGACGGCGCTAGGATGGCGTTTTCAATGCCGAGGAGCGCGCGGTGCGAGTTCACGATCTGACAGGTGCGCCGCTCGATTTCTGGGTGGCGATGGCGGAAGACCTCGGCGCGCCGCGCGTCGACGCCGGGGGCTGCACGGTCATTCGCGAGCCGGGCGGCGCGCCGGCGCCGTACGCGCCGTCGTCTTCATGGGCGGACGGCGGCCCGCTGGTCGAGCGTTTGCCGTTCGGCGCATTCGAACGCGACGGCGGGCACGGCGCGTGGCGCGCGGTGCTGCATCGGGCGGTGCCGGCGGCGGGCGAGCGCTGCACCTTCAATCAGTCGGGGCCGACGCTGCTGGTCGCCGCGATGCGCACGCTGGTCGCGTCGACGTTCGGCGACGACGTGCCGGATCTCGACATGTCGACGCCGCGCTGAGTGTGCGTGCAACCGGTTACGCGGCCGACAGGTTGCGCACCGCGATCGAGGCGACGTCGACGCGCTTCGGCAGGATCGCGTCCGCGACCGCGCGATCGGCGACGCGTTGCAGCACGTCGATGTCCACGCCGGTGACGCCGCGCTGCGCGAGCGCCGCCCGGCGGGCGATATCGGCGGCCGCATCGCGCGGCAGGCGCGTGAGCGACGCATAGACGGTCGCGTAGTCGGCCGGATGCGCGAGCGCCCACTGGCCGGCACGGGTGAGCCGCGCGAGCACGTCCGACAGCGCCGCGCGCTTCGATCGATCGTCGAGCGTGTCGACCGGCGACGTGAGGAATGCAAGCCCCGAATTGATCCCGCTGCCGTCGCGCACGATGCGCGCGCCGCGCCGCACCACGTTGCCGTAATAAGGATCGAACGTCGCCCAGATGCCGATCTGCTTCGCCTCGAACGCGGCGAATGCGTCGACCGGCAGCACGAAGCGCACGTCGACGTCGCCCGGTGCGAGGCCGTGTTCGCGCAGCGCGCCGTACAGCTGGTATTGCGAGATGCTGCCGCGCGCCGACGACACGACGACGGTGCGCCCCTTCAGGTCGGCGACCGTGCGCACTGGCGAATCGGGCTGCACGACGATGCCGAGCGACGACGGCGAGCCCACGCGCGTCGCGACGATCCGCAGCGCCGGATCGCCGAGCGCGGCCGTCAGCACCGGCAGGTCGCCGGCCGGCGCGAGATCGATCGCGCCCGCGCGCTGCGCTTCGAACAGCGGCGCGGCACCCTGGAAATTCGCCCAGCGAAACCGGTACGGCACGCCGTCGAGCACGCGAG